>NZ_JBTVPY010000009.1:0-204688 GCF_054720805.1 Pseudomonas sp. MT3 | reverse complement strand
CTGCTTGTAAGGCAGATGCTCTCCCAGCTGAGCTAATCACCCTTCGTCTCGAAGTGGGGCGCATTCTACAGTCGGCAGAACCTAAGTCAATGCCCTGATTGAACTTTTTTTCATTTTCCGCAAAAAAAGTTCGGCGCGCGGTTGGGGCCTCGATTCTGGGCACGGTTCGCGAGCAAGCTCGCTCCTACAGGTAGGGTGGTGCAGCTCGGGTGTAGGAACGAGCTTGCTCGCGAACAGCCCAACGCCGAACTCTCCCGCCAAGAAAAAGGGCGACCCTCGGGCCGCCCTCCTCTTCCACACTCGACACTCAGTCGAGGTAGATCATCTTGCAGGTCATGCCGCCATCGATCACCAGTTCCTGCCCGGTGACGAATCCAGCACCGTCGCCGACCAGCCAGGACACCGCCGCCGCGACGTCCTCCACCGTCCCGACACGGCCGACCAGGTGCTGGTCATGGTCCAGCTCGGTCAGCGGCTCGGCTTCACGCGCACGCAGGTCGCGAGCATCGATCCAGCCTGGGGAGATGGCGTTGACGCGAATCTCCGGCCCCAGGCTGCTGGCCAGGGCATGGGTCAGCGACAACAGGCCGCCCTTGCTCGCCGCATAGGCTTCGGAGTTCGGCTCGGACTGGTGCGCGCGGGTCGAGGCAATGTTGACGATGCTGCCGTTGTGCGCGCGCAGGTACGGCGCGCAGTGCTTGGCCAGCAGCATCGGACCGGTGAGATTCACCGCCAGGGCGCGGTTCCACTCGTTCAGGCCCAGGCCTTCCAGCGGCGTGTTGTGCGGCCGGGCGATGGCGGCGTTGCTCACCAGCGCATCGAGACGGCCGTACTGGCCGATGACATCGGCAATCGCCGTCGCCACCTGCGCCTCGTTGGCCACGTCCAGCGCCACGAAAGCGGCGCGCTCGCCCAGTGCCCTGGCGACCTTCGGCCCGCGCTCGCGGTCGATGTCGGCCAGCACCACTTGCCAGCCCTCGGCGATCAGCCAGGCGCTGACACCCAGGCCGATGCCGCGCGCCGCGCCCGTCACCAGGGCGACGCGACCGTTACCGAAGAGCTCCGTTGCGCTCACAGGGCGGCCAGACCCCGCGCCAGGTCAGCCGTGATGTCAGCGACATCCTCCAGGCCCACGGCGACGCGGATCAGGTTGTCACGGATGCCGGCGTTCTCGCGCTCGGCCGGCGACAGACGACCGTGGGAAGTGGTGGCCGGGTGGGCGATGGTGGTCTTGGTGTCACCCAGGTTGGTGGTGATGGAGATCATCCGGGTGGCGTCGATGAAGCGCCAGGCCGCAGCCTTGTCGCCCTTCACCTCGAAGCTCACCACCGCACCGAAGCCCTTCTGCTGACGCTTGGCCAGTTCGTGCTGCGGGTGGCTGGCCAGGCCCGCGTAGTGCACGCGGTCGATACCGGGCTGCCGTTCCAGCCATTCGGCGACCTGTTGCGCCGAGGCGCTGTGGGCCTGCATGCGCACACGCAGGGTTTCCAGGCCCTTGAGGAAGATCCAGGCATTGAACGGGCTCAGGGTCGGGCCGGCGGTGCGCAGGAAGCCGACGACGGGCTCCATCTGCGCGCGGCGACCGGCGACCACGCCACCCATCGTGCGGCCCTGGCCGTCGATGTACTTGGTCGCCGAGTGGATCACCACGTCCGCGCCCAGTTTCAGCGGCTGCTGCAGCGCCGGGGTGCAGAAGCAGTTGTCCACCGCCAGCAGCGCGCCCTTGGCATGGGCGATCTCGGCCAGCGCAGCGATATCCACCAGCTCGGCCAGCGGGTTGGACGGCGATTCGACGAAGAACAGCCTGGTGTTCGGCTTGCAGGCCGCTTCCCAGGCTTTCAGGTCGCTCAGCGGCGGGTAGTCCACCTCGATACCGAAGCGCTTGAAGTACTTCTCGAACAGGCTGATGGTCGAGCCGAACACGCTGCGCGAGACCAGCACATGGTCGCCGGCGCTGCACAGGCTCATCACCAGGGAGAGGATCGCCGACATACCGGTGGAGGTGGCCACCGCCTGCTCGGCGCCTTCCAGCGCAGCGATGCGCTCCTCGAAGGTACGCACCGTAGGGTTGGTGTAGCGCGAGTAGACGTTGCCCGGCACTTCACCGGCAAAACGCGCGGCCGCATCGGCGGCACTGCGGAACACATAGCTGGAGGTGGTGAACAGGCCTTCGCCGTGTTCAGCCTCCGGGGTGCGGCGTTGCCCGGCGCGTACCGCGAGGGTATCGAAACCGACACCCTCCAGATCGCTGTCCAGCCGGCCGGCTTCCCAATCCTGAGCCATGCCCTGCTCTCCCTATTCGTGTCTGAATCAGTCGTTGTACAGATCGATGATGGCGCTGACGGCGGTACCCTTGGTCTTGGTCGCGTCGTTGCGCGCCTGCTCGATCTTGTCCAGGTAGGCTTCGTCGACGTCGCCGGTGACGTATTCACCGTTGAACACGGCGCAGTCGAAGTGTTCGATCTTGATCTTGCCGCCCTCGGTGGATTCGATCAGGTCCTGCAGGTCCTGATACACCAGCCAGTCGGCACCGATCAGTTCGCCGACTTCCTCGGTGCTGCGGTTGTGCGCGATCAGCTCGTGGGCACTCGGCATGTCGATGCCGTAGACGTTGGGGTAGCGTACCGCCGGGGCAGCGGAGCAGAAGTAGACGTTCTTCGCGCCGGCCTCGCGGGCCATCTGGATGATCTGCTTGCAGGTGGTGCCGCGAACGATGGAGTCGTCCACCAGCATCACGTTCTTGCCGCGGAATTCCAGCTCGATGGCGTTGAGCTTCTGGCGTACCGATTTCTTGCGCGCGGCCTGGCCGGGCATGATGAAGGTACGGCCGATGTAGCGGTTCTTCACGAAGCCTTCGCGGAACTTCACGCCCAGGCGGTTGGCCAGCTCCAGCGCGGCGGTGCGACTGGTGTCCGGGATCGGGATGACCACGTCGATGTCGTGGTCCGGACGCTCGCGGAGGATCTTGTCGGCCAGCTTCTCGCCCATGCGCAGGCGCGCCTTGTAGACCGAGATGCCGTCGATGATGGAGTCCGGACGGGCCAGGTAGACGTGTTCGAAGATGCACGGCGCGTACTGCGGATTGGCCGCGCACTGGCGGGTGTAGAGCTTGCCGTCTTCGGTGATGTACACCGCTTCGCCCGGCGCCAGGTCGCGGATCAGGGTGAAGCCGAGGACGTCCAGGGCCACGCTTTCCGAGGCGATCATGTATTCCACGCCGTTCTCGGTGTGGCGCTGGCCGAAGACGATCGGGCGGATCGCATGGGGATCGCGGAAGCCGACGATGCCGTAGCCGGTGATCATCGCCACCACGGCGTAACCGCCAACGCAGCGGGCATGCACGCCGGCAACCGCGGCGAACACGTCTTCCTCGATGGGCTGCAGCTTGTTGCGCACCGCCAGCTCATGGGCGAACACGTTGAGCAGCACTTCCGAGTCGGAGTTGGTGTTCACGTGGCGCAGGTCGGATTCGTAGATTTCCTTGGCCAACTGCTCGACGTTGGTCAGGTTGCCGTTGTGCGCCAGGGTGATGCCGTAGGGCGAGTTGACGTAGAACGGCTGCGCCTCGGCGGAGCTGGAGCTGCCCGCGGTGGGGTAGCGCACGTGGCCGATGCCGATCTTGCCGACCAGGCGCTGCATGTGGCGCTGCTGGAAGACGTCACGGACCAGGCCGTTGTCCTTGCGCAGGTACAGACGGTCGTCCTGACAGGTGACAATCCCCGCAGCGTCCTGGCCACGATGCTGGAGAACGGTGAGCGCGTCATAGAGCGCCTGATTGACGTTCGACTTGCCCACGATACCGACGATGCCACACATGCGACGCAACCCCTAGTTGGTTTCAGGCTAAAACAATCCGTTATTCGGCAGTATCCACCGGACCTGCCGTTACGGCGACGGCTACCCGTCGCCTCCACCCGCCCGTCACTGGGCCGGCAGCAAAGACCCCGCTCCGGACGGCGGAGCGATGGTAACGCCGGACATCCAGTGCCCGGCGAACGCCAGAATGGTGTTCTTCGACCAGTCGGCGACGATCAGGAAGTGCGGCAGCAGCACCGACTGCTGCCACCACGGGTCCTGTTGCACCGGCGCCAGGCTCAGCAGGCCGACCAGCAACACCACCAGCAGCACGCCACGGGCGCCGCCGAACACCATGCCGAGCACGCGGTCGGTGCCGGACATGCCGGTCACCCGTACCAGCTCGCTGATGAGGAAATTGACGAGCGCGCCCAGCAGCAGCGTGACGACGAACAGAATGGCGCAAGCGGCAATGACGCGCCCCGAGGGCAACTGGATGTAGGGTGCGAGGTGCTCGGCCAGCGCGCCGCCGAACATCCAGGCGACCGCACCGGCTACGATCCAGGTGACCAGCGACAGGGCTTCCTTGACGAAACCACGGCTCAAGCTGATCAGGCTGGAAATGACGATGATGCCGATCATCGTCCAATCGACCCAGGTAAATGCCACGTTGCGGCCCAGAAACGGAAAGGCCCCGCATTTTAGCAGAGGCCTTCGATTTAGCGGAGCCCCAGTTTGACCCGAGGCTGATTGAGTGAAGCTAACGAACCGACTCAGCCGCGCTCGGGCTGGAAGCGCACGACGAAGCCATTGAGCTTCTGCTGCTTGCCGAGCTGGTCACGCAGGCGGTCCGCCTCGGCGCGCTCGACCACCGGACCGACGAATACGCGGTTCATGCCGTCGAAACTGCGCACATAGGCGTTATACCCCTGGCTGCGCAGCGACTTCTGCAGTTCGTCCGCGCGGGCGCGGTTGGACAGGCTGGCCAACTGTACCGACCAACTGACCGGCAGGTTGCTGGCGTCCAGGCGCTGAGCCGGCGCTGTGCTGGCCTGAGCCGGCGCCGGCTGCGGCGCGGGAGCGGCCGGCTTGGGTGCCGGAGCGGCCGGCTGGGCCGGAGCCGATTGAGCGGGAAGGCTGGCGATGGGCGCAGTCGGCACGGGGGCGACTTCCGGCTGTGGGGCAGCATCGGCTTCCTCGGCCTGCGGCTCCGGCACCTCGGTGGGCTGCACCTCGACGCTCGGCATCGCCGGCGGCTTGGGCATCACCGGCGCCTCGACCACGACCTGACGCATCTCGTCCTCGCGGGTAAACAGCATCGGCAGGAAGATGATGGCCAGCGCCAGCAGCACCAGCGCACCGACAACCCTCTGCTTGAGCCCCTTATCGAGCAAGGCCATGAATCACTCCCCTTTTCCGTTATCGAGCAGCCCTGACGAGCCACTCCAGGGCATCCGCCACGCTGTAGAACGAACCGAATACCAGAATCTCGTCGCCCGCCGACGCCTCATTGCACTGCGCTTCGAGCGCCGCGGCAATGTTCGCGTGACGACTGACGCTCGCGCCACGGGCACGCAGCGCAGCTTCCAGCTCCTGGGCCGGCCGACTGCGACCAGTGGGCAGCGGCGCGACGGCCCAATCCTGCACCAAGCCGAGCACGGGTTCCAGTACGCCGTCCAGATCCTTGTCCGCCAGCAGGCCGAACACGGCGCGCCGCACACCCTTGGGCGGCGCCGCACGCAGGCGGCCGGCCAGGTACTGCGCGGCATGCGGATTGTGCCCGACATCCAGCAGCAGATGGCGCGCTTCACCGCGCCATTGCACGACGCGACGATCCAGGCGCCCGGTGACGCGGGTACGCTGCAGGGCGGCGATCAGTTGTTCCGGCAGCCACGGCAGGTCCATGAGTGCATAGACCTGCAAGGCCAGCGCCGCGTTCTCCATCGGCAGGTCGAGCTGCGGCAGGTGATGCAGGCTCAAGGCTTCCCCGGCGGCATTGCGGCCGCGCCAATGCCAGTCGCCCTCCCCCAGCGCCAGGTCGAAATCGCGGCCGCGCAGCACCAGCGGCGCGCCCAGGCTGCGGGCCTGCTCCATGATCGGCGCAGGCGGCTCCAGGTCGCCACACACGGCGGGCCTGCCAGCGCGGAAGATACCGGCCTTCTCGAAGGCGATGCTTTCACGGGTATCGCCCAGCCAGTCGGCATGGTCGACAGCAATGCTGGTGACCACCGCGATGTCGGCATCCAGCAGATTCACCGCGTCCAGCCGGCCGCCCAGGCCGACTTCCAGCACCACGGCGTCCAGGCCGGCGCGCTCGAACAGCCAGAAGGCCGCGAGGGTGCCCATCTCGAAGTAGGTCAGGGAAGTTTCGCCACGGGCCGCCTCGACGGCGGCGAAGGCTTCGCAGAGCGCCTCATCGCTGGCTTCGACGCCCTCGATGAGCACCCGCTCGTTGTAGCGCAGCAGGTGCGGCGAGCTGTACACGCCGACGCGCAGGCCCTGCTCGCCGAGCAGGGCGGCGAGGAAGGCACAGGTGGAACCCTTGCCGTTGGTGCCGGTGACGGTCACCACGCGGGGCGCGGGACGCCCCAGCCCAAGCCGGCCGGCCACCTCGCGGGAGCGATCCAGCCCCATGTCGATTGCCGTGGGGTGGAGTTGTTCGAGGTAGCTGAGCCAGTCGGCAAGGGTACGTGGGGTCATCCTGCGAGCGCGGTACTTGGAGTGTTGGTGAACTTGGCCAGCAGGCTGGCGAGCCGCTGACGCATTTCCGAACGGTGGACGATCATGTCGATGGCACCGTGCTCCAGCAGGAACTCGCTACGCTGGAAGCCTTCGGGCAGCTTCTCGCGCACGGTCTGCTCGATCACCCGCGGGCCGGCGAAGCCGATCAGGGCGCGCGGCTCGCCGACGATCACGTCGCCGAGCATCGCCAGGCTGGCGGAAACGCCGCCGTAGACCGGGTCGGTCAGCACGGAGATGAACGGAATGCCTTCTTCGCGCAGGCGCGCCAGCGCGGCGGAGGTCTTGGCCATCTGCATCAGGGAAATCAGCGCTTCCTGCATGCGCGCACCGCCCGAAGCGGAGAAGCAGATCATCGGGCAACGGTTTTCCAAGGCGTAGTTGGCGGCGCGCACGAAACGCTCGCCGACGATGGAGCCCATCGAGCCGCCCATGAAGGAGAACTCGAAGGCGCTGGCCACCACCGGCATGCCCATCAGCTTGCCGCTCATGGAGATCAGCGCATCCTTCTCGCCGGTGTCCTTCTGCGCGGCGCTCAGGCGATCCTTGTACTTCTTGCTGTCGCGGAACTTCAGGCGATCCACCGGCTCCAGCTCGGCGCCAAGCTCTTCGCGACCCTCTTCATCGAGGAAGATATCCAGGCGGGCACGGGCGCCGATGCGCATGTGGTGATCGCACTTCGGGCAGACGTCCAGGGTCTTTTCCAGCTCGGGACGGTACAGCACCGCCTCGCAGGACGGGCACTTGTGCCACAGGCCTTCCGGAACCGAGCTCTTCTTCGCTTCGGAACGCATGATGGAAGGGATCAGCTTGTCTACCAGCCAGTTGCTCATGCTCTCGTCTCCAGTGCAGGGGCACGGCCTGACGCCATGCGCGTACCCCTGAGCAAATTCATCGTCGCGGTTCCGGCCTCAAGACCCGAACCCCTCGCAAACAAAGGCGCCGCCTGGGGCGTCGCCACGAATACACCACTCGATGCGGGTCGCCGGCGGGCAAGCTCTGACGACTGCCAGCCCCGACGACTCCCAGCGCTGCCGGGCAGCGATTGGGTAGTGGACGGCGGCAGGCCGCTCGTCGTCACATGAAGATTCCGCGTCACGCCACGGACCGGCACAGGGCTATGAAGTCGCGGATCTTCTGCGCGTCCTTGATGCCCTTGCTCGCCTCCACCCCGCCGCTGACATCCACGGCGTAGGGGCGCACCCGGGCGATGGCGCCGGCCACATTGGCGACCGTCAGGCCGCCGGCCAGGATCAACGGGCGCTGCACATCCCTGGGCACCAACGACCAGTCGAACGCCTGGCCGGTACCACCGGGCACGCCTTCCACGAAGGTATCGAGGAGGAAACCACTGGCCTGTGGATAGTTCGCGATCTGCGCCGCCACGTCGTCGCCCGGCTTCACACGCAAGGCCTTGAGGTAACGCTTGTGCCAGCCGGAGCAGGCTTCGGGCGTTTCGTCGCCGTGGAACTGGAGGATGTCCAGCGACACCGCATCGAGGATTTCCCCCAGCTCGCAACGGCTGGCATCGACGAACAGGCCGACGGTGCTGACGAAGGGTGGCAGCGCGGCGACGATCGCCCGCGCCTGCTGGATGCTGACCGCGCGCGGGCTCTTGGCATAGAACACCAGGCCGATCGCATCGGCGCCGGCCTCGGCGGCGGCCAGGGCATCCTCGACACGGGTAATACCGCAGATTTTGATGCGAACGGCGGACAAGATGCAGCAACCTTCAGGCAAGTGATCGATCGATGGTAGCAAATGCCCCCGGCATCGTCAGCCAAGGATATCGGGCAAACTTGAAAGGAAATGTGGCCCCAGGTAGCGCTCCGGCAGCTCGAACGCTTCCGGGTACTCCACCCGCACCAGATACAGCCCGTACGGGTGCGCCGTAACGCCACCCGCGCGACGATCGCGCGCCGCCAGTACCTCCGCCGCCCACTCCGGCGGACGCTCGCCGGCGCCGATGGTCATCAGCACCCCGGCGAAGTTGCGCACCATGTGATGCAGGAAGGCATTGGCGCGAATATCCAGCACGATGAAGTGGCCATGCTCGATCACCTCGAGGTGATGCACAGTCTTCACCGGCGACTTGGCCTGGCACTGCACCGCGCGGAACGAGGTGAAGTCATGGGTGCCGACCAGCGCCCTGGCCGCCTCACGCATGCGCGCAACGTCCAGCGGACGGTGGTTCCAGGTGACCTCTTCAGCCATATGCGCCGGCCGGATCAGGTCGTTGTAGATTACATAGCGGTAGCGCCGCGCCATCGCGGTGAAGCGCGCATGGAACTGCGCCGGCATCACCTTCGCCCAGGTCACGCTGATGTCCGCCGGCAGGTTGGCGTTGCCGCCCATCACCCAGGCCTTCAGCGGCCGCTCGACGCGGGTATCGAAGTGCACGACCTGCCCGCTGGCATGCACGGCGGCATCGGTGCGCCCGGCGCAGATGACCGACACGGGTTCATCGGCCACTTTCGACAGGGCCTTCTCCAGTGCCGCCTGCACCGACGGCACGCCGCCTTCCTGGCGTTGCCAGCCGCGATACCGCGCACCTTTGTATTCGACGCCCAGGGCAATCCTGGAAACGCCAGCGGCAGCCACTTCGGCTGCCGGAGAATCTTTATATATCAACGGCTTATAGTCTTTTCGTTTCCGCAACCGGTCAGATTATACCTGCCTGCACACCTACTGCCACGCGGGGCGCCTGTTTAGTTGCGGAAACGATTTTGATGGCATTTCTGCCGCAGGCAGCCGCTTCATTTATATAGGAAGAGGGTCGCCCAGCCCAGCCATATCGGCCCGCTCTACTGGCATGACCGCACCGCGGCGCGCAACTGCACCTCATACCCCTTCCGCTGCTCCAGTTCAGCCAGCAGCGCCCGCACCTTGGTCTGCAGGGTGTCGACCTTCTGCAGCGATGCTGTCGCCCAGGTCGGCACTTCCACTGCCGGCGCCCGGCACGGGACGGCCACCGGCACCTCCACGCGCACCGTGCGCGGCTCAAGCTCGACCTGGCCGGCGCATCCCGCCAGCGCAACCAACACCCACAGCACCTGCGCCACTTGCACTTTTCGGCTGTACCTGCCGAAAATCGCTGCACCTGCACTTTTTTCACACGTCTGCAGACTCATAGCCCCAACTCCTTGTCGATCAGCGCCTCCACCACCGCAGCCGGGTCTCCCTCGGCGCGCTCCTGCTGCAGCCGCTGGGCGGCGGCGTAGTGCTCGCCGGCCTGACGCTTGGATTCGGCGACAGCCTGATCGGCCTTCGTCTGCCGCTGCTCCGCCTGCTTGACAAGCTCGCCGAGCTGAGCGCCCTGCTCCTTGGCCAACTCTTCCAGGTTGCCGCGGGCGGCCACGCACTGGCCCTTGGCGTCGTTGGCGGCGTCGAGCTGCGGGCGGTAGTGCCCGGCAGCTAGCCAGGCACCAAGACCGGCGCCAGCGGCCACCAGCAGCAGGCAGGCCAGCGCCAGGGCGCCAACCTTCCACCCCGCACTCATGCCACAACCCCGCCGGCCGCCCGGTACTGCTGCACCAGGTCTTCGAGCTTGTGCTCGTGTTGTTGGTACCCGGCCCCCGGAAGCGATGCCCAGATGTTCCGGCACTTCGCGATAGCTTCGCGCACGCGCCCGGCCTTGATGTCATCCAGCGCCTTGCGCTCACTGATCTGCTGCAAAGCCACCCGGTCCTGGTTCTCCGGCGTGAAGCCGCCAGTTAGTCCCAGGCTCTTGCGGTAGGCATCCCAGTAGCGAGACAGCAACTGGTACCGGCCAGCAGCTGTCGACCGGATGTTCAGGCGCGGCAGGTAGATCGACTGGCGCGGGTGGTCTGCGTAGCCCTGGAACAGGCCGCCGCCCACCACCACGTTGTAGCCATCGTCGCTGCCACGATTGGTGCTGGTCCCTTCACTCCAGGCCAGCATATCCAGGAAGGCGAGAACGTTCTGGCCGCCGGCTTCGGCAGCGCTGATTCGAGGCATTGGTCAAACTCCAGAAATGAAAACGCCAGCTCGATGGCTGGCGTTGGGGTAGAGGCGCAGGATCTGCGCTTCGGTGATTGGCATGATCAGTTGGCCTTTATCCAAGCATTAGACCCAGTTCCGACCAAGCGCAGGGAAGTGCCGGCCGCAACGGCGAATCCGCCAGGATTGACTGTCAGCGAGTTCGATGCGTGGGCGTTACTGATGGTCAGGTCGCTATCGATCGGCCACGGGGCGCTAGTCAAGGCGTCCAGGGTAATCACGGCGCCCGCCGAGTGGTTGTTGTAGACGAGTTGCTTCGGCCATTGAGAGGCGGCGATGGTGTCGGTGGACAACGACCCGGTCCGGCGCAACACCATTCTGTCAGCGTTGAAACAGGTTTCGTCGGAGTGCTGCACTCGTCGGCCGAACGTGCCCTTGTAGGTGTTGTTGCCGTAATTGTTGTTCGCCGAATTGAAGTGAGTGGTGAGGTCCTTGGCTCGCTCGAAGAAGCCGAATACACCCGTAGCAGCAGGATCGGCAATCAGTGTATTACCGGTGAAGGTCGAGTCGGCCACGCCCAGCAGTCGCACGCCATTGGTGCGGAAGTTGATCAGGGTGTTGCCCGTGAAAGTCATATAGCGCACGGCGTTCCGGAACAGACAGGCATAGTTATCTGCTGCGCTGGTCGGCATAGTCACGGTGTTGTTGCTGATCGTTATTCCTTCCGCCCAACTGCCCATGACCGGGCTACCCGCAAATAGGGTCTGGTCAATCCCAATGCCAATGCCTTCAGATACCGAGCCATATCCCTTGACGCGGTTGTTGGAGATGTCGAGATCGCCAAGCTGCGCCTGGAAACCATCCCATACCTGTCCCTGTACCAGGATGCCGCCCGCGCTGCTGATGCCTGCGCCATGCGACAGCACGTTGTCGAGAATGCGGATGCCGGTGGAGTTGCGCTTGAACACAGTGTCGAAGAGGAGAATTCCGTAGGCGTTGGCGCTGCTCTTGGTGGTGACAAACTGGTTGCCCTGGATCAGCGTGTTGAATACGTTTCTGCCCTGGATGCCTTCTCCGCCGGTGCCGATGTTGTCCGTGACGGTGTTTGGACCACCCTCGATCTTGATCATTGAGTTGACGCTGCCGACGATGTTGCGGTCGATGATGGTGTTCTCGGAGCTGTTCGAGAAGTAGATCGAATGGTCGAGCTGATTGACGCAGAAGTTTCCATCAATGAGCGTGTTGCGTGCCTTCGAGGACACGATTCCGTCCAGACCGGTCACGGTGATCGAGCCCACGTCGTTGCCACCGCCGCTGATCCCTTGGATGCAGCCAACGACTTGGTTGCCGCGCACAGTGGCATCGGAGGTGACGTGGGTATAGATGCCGAACAGTGAAGGGATAGCTATGGAACCGGCATAGCTGCACTTCACCGTGTTGTACAGCGCGCGGCAGCCGGCCGCTTGCTTGATCAGCAGGCCGCAGCTGTAGGGCTCGGTGTAGCGCACTCGGTAGCTTGTGCAGCGGTCGCCCTGCAGGCGTAGCAGGGCAGGTGGGTTGCCGTCGACTACTGTCGGGTCGTAGGTGCCAGGTCCCACCAGTTCGATGTGTTCGATCCAGGCACGTTGGCCAGTCACTCGGATCAGGTCGAAGTTATCGGACGTGGCCAGAATACGGCCTTTGCCGGTGATTCGCGCATTGTTGACGGCGATGGTCAGGCCGATGGCCGCACTGTTGTCGATGGTGATATCGACTCCTTCCGGAATCACCACCTCGCGACCGGTCGCAATGGCGGCAATGATCTCTGCCACGGTGGCACCGTTCTTCAGCACCATACGGTCGCCGATCAAGTTGTACACCGTGGCGCCCTCATGTCCAACCTTGTCGGAACCGCTGTCAGGTCCGCTGTCGTTGGCCAGGTCCTGACGCAACGACTGGTCTACGCGCATCACCAGCAACGTTTCATCGACGGCCCAATTACCGCTCAATTCAACCGGGAACTCGGCCGGCAGCCTGACGCTGTAGAGAACGCCATCGCGCTCGATCAGTTGTGTCGGACGATCCACCGTCAGAGGAGACCCGTCGACATATTCCAGCGGCGGCAGTTCGAACCCAGAGTTCGCCAGGAAGTTGTAGACGTCCTGCTCGAATCCCGTCCACGACTTGCGGCTGCGCCCGAGACGGTCAAACCATTGATTGCTGGTGGCATTCAGGGCCAGGTCGAAGTTCCCAGCGTTGTCGAACAGATCGCGAGGATCGGACGAACCGTTTGGCTCTACGGGATTGCCGGTGTTGTAGCGCATGCATTTCTCCAGGCACAAAAAAGCCCGCTCATGGCAGGCTCAGGGAATGGAAGGCGATCAGGGCGCGGTGGCGTCGTCGAACTGGTAGACGCGCTCGTCGTAGTTGACGGCGGCGACCGACGCACCGACGTTGCTGCTCGGCTCGATGGACGAAATCAGAACCGGGTAGCACCAGCGCTTCAGCGTTCCGAACAGCAGGTGCGGTGGCTCGATCTCCCATGACAGGTCAGGGATGAAGTCAGGGGCCACGATTGTTAGGGCGTAGTCGTCGACCCTGGTCGCCGCGTAGGGACCTGACAGCGTGCCATCGGGACGGCGGAGCGCGACCTGGTGCGGATCCGTCGACGACCAGTCGAATGGCTCACTGGACTCCAGTTGCACCCGCCCGCCGCCGATCGCCTCGAATCCCAGCAGCAACGCGCTCTGGCCGTAACCTGGCACGTCATCCGCAACGGCGCAGTAGCCGAGATAATCGCTGTTCAGCGCATCCAGTTCAGTGGACCAGGTGTTGTCCCAACGGCGGTACAGCTGAATCATCCGCCGGCGCATGCCGATCCGGTAGGCGCGGTCGCGGCTGGTGACGCCTGGCGCGCTGATCTTCTCGACCTTCCTGCCGACATCGCCAGGCAGACGGCACTGCACCGTCGCCTTTTCCCAGGTCAGTCCGTCCGTGTACTCCACATCGACGCCGTCATAGTCGCCCGGCCCAGGAGCGGTGAAACTGCGCACCAGCCCCTCGGTCATGTTCTGCGGGGTGTACATGTGGTCGAAAGAGGTACGCGGCTCGTCGCGCACCGGCGAGATGAGGCCACGCTTGATGGTCAGCTCGGCGAAACCGGCATCGAGCGGGTCTTCGAGGTTGCTCTTCACCGTACCGGCGTCGGTGATCGCGATGTCGTAGGTGTCACCTCGCGCCTTCCAGATGGCGTCCAGCCGGTCGAGTTCCACTAGGTCGAGGTCGGCGTCGGTGTAGCCGATGGACTTCGCCACGTAGGCGATCCAAGGCACGATGTCCCGCGTTGGCTGCGGCGATGTCCAGGCTCCGCCACTCCGCGTCGGCAGGATGCGGGTCGGCTTCAGCGAGATCTTGTTGTCTGTCATCGAGGAGATGCGATCCGAGGAACGCACCTTGACCGCGATTGTGGTGGCGCCGGCGTAGCTGGTAGGCGCCGGCAGTTTCGCCCGTAGCCCATACCACTGAGCCTTGTCGCGGTATTCGGATGTGGAGTTGCCGCCCTGATTGACGAACACCTTCCGCATCCGTACTTCCGGGCGCATGGCATATGGGAGAGCGATCTGGTCGGTGAACCCCTGCTGGTCCAGGGTGTTGCCGGCATGGCTGAAGTGAACGACGTTCCAGGCCCCGCCGACAGCCATGTCCCGCCACTCCACGTCATAGAAGGCGCTGATCTGGTAGAACTGCCCTTCCCGGCCGACACCGCACAGCCCTTCCGGCATGAACACGTCGAACTCGATCAGGGAGGTCTTCTCCCGCTCAGGGCAGGCTGGGAACGGGCCACGGTAGCCGCCAACGGACCCGCTCATGTCCAGGCTGATGACGGCTGACGAGGTCGTCATGCTATTGAACCCTGGCCAGCCGAGGTCGGTTGAGCCGCTGGAGGTCAGACGCTGGACTGTGATGCTCTGCTTGTCGCCTGAGGTCGTAGCGATGCGATACAGCAGGCCCTTCGGCCCGATGGTGGCCAGGCCGGTGCCCAGCGTGAGCTGGTCGGCCGGCGAGCCCCAGTCATAATCCAGCGTCATGCCGGTGCTGACGTCGAACTCCGAGACGATGTAATAGCCGCCGTTGACACCGACGACCTCGATCTCATCGCCTGGGCTGGCGTTGAGCATCCCCAGCGGACCGGTAACGACATCGCGCGGCGTGCCGTCGGTGACCGTGTAGCTGTACGGCGCGACCACGCGAATCACCTGTCCATCTTCCCAGTCGTCGGGGAACTTGCCCTGGCCGACCGGGATGGAGATGGTGAATCCGCTGAACTGGTACGCCGCGGCGGTCGGCGACGGGGTGACGTCGGTCGATAGCGTCAGCTCCAGGCCTGCGGTACCGGTGGACGTGGCGCCTACCTCGGCCGCAGTGTGCCACCACTGCGCAGCAGTTTCCGCCGATAGGTCAGCGCCCGGCCCATAGATGGTGTAGCTGGCGTCCGCGCCCAAGGCGAGCAGCGCGGTGTCGCCGATGAGCACCGATCCAGCCGGAATCTGGTATTCCCCCTTTCCCACGCACAGCAGGACTTCCATCCACTGCTCGCGCGGAGCGGAGAAGTACTTGCGAGGCGGAAGTAGATAGTCCGGGTAGCGCTTGGGTGACCCTGCAAGCTCAGGGATGACGTCGCCCAGGGCAGCCTTGTTCGCGTTCGCCGACGCGTCGTTCAGCGAGTTACCGCTACCAGGCGCCGACGGCATGCCCGGCATCTTGGGCATCAGTGCGCGGAACACGGATTGCACGCCCTTGAAGAGCGCCGCAGTGATGGTGAAGGGGTCAGTACCGCGCGGTTCGATGTAGATGCGCACGGTGTCCTGCGTCTGCAGCAGGGTATCGCCCCACTCTGCCGCCGGCACGATCCGTTCCTGGGCGTTGATCTGCTGCTCGGTCAGGTCGGTCCTGGTGGCGAACTCGGCGCGGATCAGGCCAATGGTGATCGGGTGCAGGTCGCGATCGCTGTAGCTCGGCACGTTGGTCGTCAGCCAGTCGCGGATGGTCAGCGGCTGAATGATCGGATGCCGCTCCAGCGGCTCACCATCAAGGCGAGACGGAAATATCTCGATCACGGTAATAGATCACTCGCAGGTAGCGCGCCTCGAAGTCGGCCAGGCGCTGAATTGTTGGGGTACCGCGCGGGTTGATGTCCAGAACGGCCAGGCGCCCTTCCTTCTCGACCACCAGGCCGACGTGGACGCACAGCGCGCCACGCATCGCCGCGGCAATGACGCCGGGCGCCGGCTCACACTCGACCAGGGCGCGCTCAACTTCAGCGTGGTAAGCACGCTGCATGTCCACCGGGGTAAGCCGCGTGACCGCACCGAAGTCGCTCAGGCGTGGCAGACCATAGAGTTCGGAGCGGGCCAGGATCACCAGCCCCCAGCAGTCCAGGCACGGCAGTTCGCGGCCGCCCTCAACGTAGGTGGCCGTCAGGTATCGATCGAACATGGGTCAGCTGATGTACTTGAGCCCTGGCGCGAATGTCGTGGTGTACACGTCACGCGGCCAGCCGGTGTTGATCAAGTCGTAGTAGCCGGCGGTGACTTCCACGGTGGTCCCGGAGCAGCGGCCGCTCTTCACCACCATCCGATATGGAGGCTCAGCCGGCGCGCTCCGGTCGGTGTCGAGGAAGATGCGCAGCGTCAGGAAAATCTTCTCCCCTGCCTCGATGGCGGCATCGATTCGCTGCTGGGCTTCGCCGGTGACGTTGTCGATGGCGAATCCCACTGTCTGCGCACCGGAGTTGTCGCGCTTCGGGATCGCCACGTCGATGCCGGCCGCCTGGAAGGTAAGCGTCCGCGCATCCTCCGTGGTGAATACCTGGTCTTCGAAGCCCTGGCACAGCAGCAGCGAGTCAGCCCACGCCGAGCAGGACATCTCCAGCGTGGCGATCGCGACTTCCGGGCCGCCCGAGGCATAGAAGCGTTCGAGTACCGTCATGCTTCAGGCCACTCCCTGTTCAGAGCTACGTCGATGATGTTCATGTTGAACCAGAGGTCGGGGAACTGATCCCAGTACGGCGGAATCAATGGGCGCTCGCGCAACTCGACGGTTGCCGTGATCTCCCAGCGACTGACCTGGACGAGCGTCGGGCCGTCGTACATCCCGCGAATCTTGCAGGTGTACGGCACGAAACCAGCGGGTGTCAGGAGCTCAGCATCAAACCACTGAGTGCCGTCCACGAGGGTTGACTGGAACCACCGCTCGAAGAACGCGGCCTGGTTCTGATCCATGTTCCAGCGGACGTTCACCAGCGTCGGAACGTTCGTATAGTGACGGCGCTCCCGCATCCTGCCGGTAACCAGCATCGTGCTGAGCTTCGGGTCGGTGGTGGTGAGCTTGTAGCTGTCCTGCAACGGTTTCGGCAACTGCGATGGGTACTGAATGGGTTCACTCATGAGCCTGCCGTCCTCAGTGCGTACTTCTGCTGCAGGGCCTTGTGGGCCTTGCCGTCGCCCATGATGCTGGCCACCCAGATGTCGATAATGTCGGAGCCGTCATCACCCTTGCGCGCCTCAGCGGTGCCCGCACGAGATGGGTCCTCGTAGAGGTTCACGGTTGGCGCGCCGCCGGCCGATGCCGCGGTTGAGCTACTGCCGCTCGACGAGCTCGGCACTCGGTCGTTGGAGTTGATCGACTCCAGCAGCGCGCGATTGCGCCGCGTGGCCTCTGCATTGACGACGAACTCGCCATCGCTGAGCCAGCGGAGATTGCTGTCGGAGGTTCCGGTGCCGGCGCCATTCACAATGCCGCCCGTGGCGAGGCCGGGGATCATTGCTAGGGATGATGCCAGAGCGGTGGTGGAGGTCAGCGCAGCGGCTGCCGGGCCGGAGTTACCGCCAAACGTTGCCAGCGATGCCATTGCCGCCGCAGGCGCCCAAGCGGCAGCCGTGGTGCCCGCCATTGCAATAGTCGCTGCTGTCTGCGAAGTCCCCAGCGTCATCGCCAGCAGCGCATTGGCGCCCATCTGGACGCCCATTTTCACGAAGCCTGAGATGATGCTGCGCAGCGCCTCACGCCCGATGTCGCCAAGGGAACTCATGGAGAGATTGAGGTCCATGATGTCCTGGGTGATGCCCTCGGTTACCGTGCTGAAGGCCCCCTGGAAGATGCTCTGCGTTTGGCCGGCGACGTTGGCGGCCTGGTCGCCGAAGTTCTGAACGGCAGCGGTCCACCCGTTGATGGGGTTGGACATGGCGGCATCCATCTGCGCCCAGCCCTGCTGCATTGCTGCGATCTGCTGCGGCAAGTACTCGTTTGTCAGGTCGATCTGGGCCTGGAGCTCCTGCCGCTGCTTCTCGGTCGTGGCCTGGGCCAGTTCGGTACGCAGTTGCAGCACCCGGTCGTTGGTCTGCTGCTCAAGCTGCAGGCGCTGCTGGTAGCGCTCCGCCTCTTTGCTGCCCATGCCGACGGCGGCTGCCTGCGCGGCGTACTGCTCACGCTGGATCAGCAGTTGCCGCTCCACCTGCGCCTGGTACTGCTCGGCAGCGGTCAGGCCCTGCGCACCCTTGATGGCGGCGGCATAGTTCTGCGATGCCTGGGCCAGCGCCTTGCCGTACTCCTCGCGGGTGATCTTGCCCTTGGAGAGGGCCAGTTGGAGCTGGCTTTCTTCCTTTGTCAGGGTGCGCGCGGCCTGGGCGGCCGGATCGTACTGGGCCAGCAGGCGGGACGCGGTGTTATCCGCTTCCCGCACACCGGCGTTCTGGCCGCGGGTCTTCGGCGCGTTCTTTTTCGCCTCCCGCTCCTTGATGTCGGCGATCTGCTGCTCGATGTTTTTCCGCGACGCGGCGTACTTGGTTTCCTCTTCGGCGGTGAAGCCGCCAGCCTTCAGGGCATCCGCCCGGGCCTTGTCCAGGTCCTTCAGCTGTTTCTCCAGCTTCTGGGTCTGGGTTTGCGCCGAGGTGTAGATGCTGTTGATCGTGTCGACACCCTTCTTGCCGGCCGTCTGCAACAGGTTGTTGGCGATGTCCTCGGCCTGTTTCTGGCCATCGGCGGCGATCTTGCCTTGGAGTTCGGCGGCGCGTGCATAGAGAGTGTCGAGGCTGTCCCGGTTGATGCCCAGGCCCATAAGGCGGCCGCCGCGACCGACGCCCTTCTGGGCGTTCTCGATCTGCTTGTAGACCTTGGCCAGCTGCTGCTCGGGGGTTTCGGTGCGGCCTACATCGAGCATTGCGTCCCAGGCAGACTTCGCGGCACTTTTCAGGCCGTTCCAAGCGCTTTCCACATAGCCAAGGTTCTTCTCCATCTCCGCCGACCGCGTGTCCAATGCGTCGGCATAAGCGTCAGTCGCAACGCGTGCCGCATCCATAGTGCGGCCCTGCTCCTGCAGGGACTGGATGTTGGCGTACTGGGCAGCAGTGAGGAAATGCAGCTGGTCGTCCAGCTTTTTCACCGCGCCGACCGGGTCATTGGCGAGGTCGTTGAAGTTCTGCACCACTTCGGTGGTGGCCTGGCTGGTCAGCTTCGACCAGTTCATGGCGCTGGCCGTGATGCTGGTGTACATGGTGGTCAGCGGGTTTCCGGCGGACGCCAACTGGGTCAGTACAGCAGCAGCCTCGCCAACGGTGGCATTCCCCTTGCCGACCTGCTGGGCGAAGTTCGCGAGCTGACTGGCCGAAGTGCCGGCGGCATTGCCATTGGCGATGATGGCGTTGGTCATGAGCTCGGTTTCTTTCGAGCCCTGGTAGTACGCCACGCCAAAGGCGCCGACCGCAGCCGCTGCCAGTGTGAACGGGTTGACAAGCCCGGCCACATAGCCGCCCACGGCTTTGATCGCAGGACCGATTCCGCCGAACATGTCCTTGAGCTGGCCACCCTGTTGCAGGAACACCATCAGCGGCGCCTGGCCTGTGGCGAGGCCAACGGTAATGTCCGTGATCTGCGCCGGCAGCATGCGCATGTTGTTCGCCATCATCTTGGCCGACTGGCCGGTCTTGTTCAGGCCATCGGACGTATCGCTCAAGGCGTCACGCATAGCCTTAAGCCGGGCGTTCGCCTCTGCCACGGTTTCCGCGTCGACCAGGCCGAGTTTCTTGTACCGGGCGAGCTTCTCCTGCATGTCGTCCAGGCGATCAAGGGCGGCAACCGTCGGGTTGATCTGTCCGAGCAGTTTCATCAACCCGGCGCGCTCTTCGTCGATGCTCTGCTCAGCCGAGCGAGAGCTGCGCCCTACCCGACTGGTAGCTTGATCAAGGTTCTGCGCTTCGTCGGCCGCCTGCGACATGTTCGCGGCAATGCTGGTCAGTTGTGCATTGATCGCGCTCTGGCCCTGTGAGAAGGCGCCAAATGTCGTAACCAGATGCGACATTTGGGTATTCAGCTGTCCTAGCTGTGCGTTCGACTGGGTGATCCCAGCGTCGAGTCTGCCAACGCCCTGGCCAACGGCCATCATGGCATTCTCAAGCGCGACAGAGCGCGAAACGAGCGCAGTCAGCTGGGTGCTGGTGGACTCAGTGGCGCTCTCGATGCGAGAAAGCGAAGCCACGGTAGCGGCTGCAGCTTTGCTCATGTTCGGGCCGAGCTTCAGTGTTACTTCGCTCAGTCGAGAGGTGCTGGCAGCAGCCTCGTTGCCGCTCTCCTCCACTCGATCCAGGGCATCGCTGAGATTGATTGCATTCTTCTCAGCCGGCCTTGAGTCGATAGTTATGCTGAGGCGAGTTTCGTCCGCCATAGCGGTCTCCGGCTACTTTTTCGAGGTCGTCTTTTCCGCGTTCTGCGCTTCCCACTGGTCGCGGTACTCGTCGTCCAGGGCGAAGATGGCGGCTTCGAATTCTTCGAGGGGGATGGCGGTGGGGAACCGCTGGAGGTAAGCGTCGATATCGCGGTGAGAGAGCGCGGCCGGTTGGCCGATCATGCCGATGTACTGCCGCCCGCGGCTGATGCAGTGGTAGGCACCGAGGATTTCGGCGCTTACCCCGTCAATCTCAGGAGCCGGAGGCACCGGCAGGCCGAAGCGCTCGTGCTGGTGCCGCTTCTTCTCGTGCTGGGGGCCAGCCCACTCCCTGGCCCAGCGATAGGCGCTCAGGACTTTCCCACGGTCTCCTGAGCGTGCTGCTCGATGCGTTCGGCGATGTCGTTGCCGGTGCGCATGGCGTGCAGATAGAGCTCCGGGTAATCGTTGAGCAGCACCTGGCAGCGCGCCGGGGTGTATTCAGCGGGAACGCCGGGCTCCTCAGCCTCCTGCACGCCCTTCCAGTCCTTGATCAGTTGTTCTGTGGCCAGCACCACCAGCAGGCGGCCCTGTTCGTCGTAGGCGACCTCGCCCAGCGCGGCAGGATCGAAATCCCGAGTACCAACCCCAGCGGCCATGTCGATACAGGCGATGTGCCGCTTGATCAGCGCGAGGTGAGACTGGTACAGCGGGTTCATGATCGACGCGACGAGCAGCGAGAGGTCTGCTTCCTCCTCGACGGGGTGCGGCGCCAGGCGGCCGGTCTCCTTATCCAGCTTGAAGTGCACCCAACGGGTGCCGTGGAGATCGAGCTCGGGCTTCTTCTTCAGGGTGATGGCCATGATATTCCTCTGCGGTAAAAAGGCCCGGCGCGCACCGCAGGGCGCGCCGGGCAAGGTGAATTACGCGGTTACGGTGACCGCGCAGGCGTCGGTTTTGGTCGGATCAGCCACGCTGGTGGCGGTGATGGTCGCAGTGCCTACGGCAATGCCAGCGACGAGGCCGGTCGCACTGACGGTGGCGATCGCATCATCGGAGGATTCCCAGGTTACGGTCTGGCTCGCACCAGTCGGCAGCACAGCGGCTTCCAAGTCGACCGCTTCGCCGACGGCTACCGACACGGTGTCTGGGGTAACGGTTACGCTCGCGATGGCGACCGGGGCCGGCAGGCGGGTGATGGTCGGCGGCACGCGGCGGGCGGTGTAGTTCAGCTCCACCTGGACGATCTCTTGCGCGCCGGCATCCGGCCAGTCGCCGCTGACCTCCAGTTCCGGCAGCAGGATGGAGTAGCCGCCATCGGCGTTGGCGATGGTGAACTCCAGGCTGATGGCATCGCCGGTCTGCTGCTTCTTCCAGTTCTGGTAGGCCAGCTTCGACCAGGCAATGGTGATCGAGCCCGACGGGGTGAAGGTGGTCGGGATGATGTTGCCCGGGAACGGGTTGCCATTGCCGATGCAACGCTGGGTCTGGACGGCGTTGTCGAATTGCAGGGTGAAGGAATCGACGCAGGCATTGTCCTCGCCGACCTGCACGCCATTGATCTTCAGGCCGCTGATGTCCTTGAACCCGAAGCGGCGCTGCGCGGCTTCGGGCTGTGCGTTGACGATGTAGGAGGTGTCGTCAGCCTTGTCGGACCAGGCGCGAGCGGCGAAGGTCGAGGTTACGGTCACCTCGTTGTCACCGGGGAAGTCGAACGCCATCGTCGCAACCTGGGCGCCACGGGCGATACCGGCGACTCCGATATCCGCGGCATAGGTGGCCAGCGAGAAGGTGATGCGGTCGTTGCCCATTGTCAGCACGTTGGCGGCCCATTCCTTGCCGAAGCAGGACGCCATGAACTCATCGAGCGCGCCATAGCGCCACTTCGTTTCGACGTCGCCGCCTACATCCACGGTGGTCTGGGCGGTGCCCTGGGCCATCCGGTCGGCGCCGATCTCGTTGTTCTCCTCGGTGTTGTAGGTCGGGGTTACGCCGTTGCTGATGCGGGTCAGCGTGTTCCAATTGCCGGAGGGCGTGACGCCGGGGGTTACCTCTTTGATCCAGGCGAGCTGGACCTTCGCGCCAGAACTCATGGGGCGATTCTCCTGTGTAGGCGAAAGAAACCGCCGGGCTGGCGGTGGAAGGGAGGCCTCAGTAGGCCCGGTACGGAATGTTCAGGTTGACCTGGTACCAGCCGCGGCCGTCATCGCCGAGCGTGTTCATGGACACGGCGAAGCAGTCGAAGGGGTACGCGGGGTCGGTGTAGAACTGGAAGTGCTCGACGAGGGTGTCCGCAGCCTTGGTGATGGCCAGCGTGCCCTTGTTGCTGGGCACGAAGAGCTGAATGGTGACGCGACCGTCGCGGCGAACGCAGGGGCCGTTGCCAATCTCGGTTGAGGTCGAAGCCGCAGGGAGATCCACCAGACGCGCCCAGATGGCTTTTCCGACTGGATTGAATGGTCCCTTTGGGTTGTTCGGGTAGTCGACATCGTCTGCAGGAATTCCTGCCCATGCGGTCATCCGACTGATGATCACGCCGCGGATTTGCTCAAAGGTCATTTGGTGAACTTCGCACTGACAGCTATATGGGCCACGCCATATACGCCCCCGGGGGCCTGGCCGGAATGGCCATCTTCCAGCGCGCCGGCGTAGATCAGGTTGTTCTGGATGTAGATCACCGAGTACGGCACCAGGTGGGCAAGTTCGGCATACCCTTTGGCGATGGTTTCGTGGCCGTCCTTGTCAAACG
The DNA here is from genome assembly GCF_054720805.1 of Pseudomonas sp. MT3. Taxonomy (NCBI): domain Bacteria; kingdom Pseudomonadati; phylum Pseudomonadota; class Gammaproteobacteria; order Pseudomonadales; family Pseudomonadaceae; genus Pseudomonas; species Pseudomonas sp. MT3. Next base: position 181,769 of record NZ_JBTVPY010000009.1, on the reverse strand, counting down.
CATTAAGCGAGTAGAAAACCGGCTCTCCAATGCTGACGATGTTGTTGGCCACGAAACGACCAGTATCGACAGGCGCGTGCTCCACGATCTCACGCAGTGCCTCCATGGTCATATCGCTCTGCCTCTGCACCACATTGGCCTCCACGGTATCCATGAAGGCGCTTGGCGACACGCTCCAGGACCTTCCGCCATTCCGCCTTGCCATCAGGCTTTCCTCAACTGCAACTCATGGTGCACGCCGGCAGGGTCGCCGCCGACAGTCACGATGCGGTAACCAGCCAGTACCTCGCCAAGGATCGGCACCACGTCGACGGTGCTCAGCTCATGCCCGACCTTGGGCAGGTCCTCCACCTCGTTCACCAGGGCGATCAGCAGGATGTCGCCCACCAGGATGTTCAGCCCGTCGATGCGGTCCTCGTCATACTCGTGGAATACACCGCGCCCGCTGTATATCACGGGCTGGGCTGTGGTGGTCTCGGTGATAGGGTCCCAAGTGCCGGGCCCCATGTACTGGCCGGAGAAGACGGTTACCGACTCGTTGAAGATCGTGTCGAACAGCTCGCCGAAGATGGCCTGCATTTCATCGCGCACGGGGAGCTCCTAGTTTGTATTCGACCCAGCACCGACAGCCGATGATCTCGTCGTCTCCGGCGCCGAGCGAATCGTCGCCCGGATACATCAGTAGCGCACCGCGTCCACTCACGAAGGGGCTGCCGAGCTGCTGCTTCTGCCCCTGCATTGGCGCATGGCTGTGCCGGACGCGGTCATCGCCGACGGTGTGCCACTCCTTCTGGATGCGGCTGCGCTCCACTCCGTCGCCCACCAACTGCTCGTAGACCTGGTCGCGGGCTGCGCTGAAGGCGTTGTGAGCCTGGGTGGCGGCCAGTTGCTCGGCGCCGGTGCGCAGCAGGCGCTCGGAATACCGGCCCACGATGCGGTCAACGTCGGCCTGAGCCACCGCCTTTCCGCGCTCGATCGCGCGCTGGACGATTCCGTCGAAGCGGCGGTCGCGCTTCAGGCGAGTCAGGTACTGGCGCATCTGCACCGGGTCGCCGCTGAGCAGCTGCACGCGGGCATTGGCCACGAACTTGGCATAGCCGCCAGGCTGGCCGACCACGCCGCCGGTGCGCTCTCCGGTGCGGCTGCTGCGCCGGCCGACCAGATCCAGGGCGGTGCGCCGAGCCGACTGGCCGAGCAGGTCTGCGGTCTGGATGGTGTAGCGGACGGCCAGGCGCGTTGCCTCCGCCGTGTCGCGCTGTAGCTCCACGGCGTTCCGGGCGAGCCAGCCGGTGGCGTCGGCGCCCATGGCGTCGAACTCAGGAGCGACAGACCGCGGCAGGTAGCTGATCTCCCAGACGGCGCCCGAAAGGTAGGTGGCGCGCACCTGCTCAAGGAACGCGGCCAGCAGGCCCAGCGACAGCACTTCGACGATGGCGTCCTCGTCCTGCTCCTGGATGTAGCGCTCGATCTCCGCGACCACGGCGGCATCGGTGACCGCCCTGACCTTGTCGAGGTAGGCCTGCTGCAGCGCCGGCTCCTTGCCCTCGATCGCGGCGAGGATCTCGGCCTCGGTCATACCGTGGCCACGCCCGGGCACGGGCAGCGCCAGGCCATGATCGGCGCCAGAATGTCGTTGATGATTCCCACGTAGGGTTTGTTGGGCTGGTCGTCACCCTCGGCTGGGCCGAAGAACTCGGTCTTCAGCGGGCCAACCGTAGCGCTCTTCACCGCCATGCTGGCGACGTAGTCCGGGTTCAGACTGCCGGGCTTCACCAGCTCACGCAGCGCGGCCTCATAGGTGGCCTGCTCGACCTCCGTCGGCACGCTGCCGGCGTCGATCGGATCGCCCTCGCGGTCAATCGCTCCAGAGCGCGGCCATTGCAGCGCCTGGCTGCGGCCTCCGGCTTTCTTGCCGGGGAACACAAAGATGCATTGGGTGGTGGGCACCTGGGTGCCCAGCCCGTCGATGTACGCCGATGCTCGGGTGAGCGCCGCGGTCTTCGCCTCCTCAGTGCCAGTCCAGGCGGCATTGCCTCTTTCGGAATGGTACTGGTCCGCCCCGGCGACCGTTCCATAGAAGACGCTCATTCATGCCACCTGCTGGGGCCAGCGTAGGCCCTTCTTGATGCGACAAACCTGCGAAGCGCTGACACCGAAGCGCCTGGCAACTTCCGCCCCGCTTATGCCTTGCGCGGAGAGCTCGCGGATCTCGGCAACTTGGGCAGCGCTCAACTTTGCCTGCGAGTTCTGTTCACCAAAGCGAATGAGATGATCGGTGGCACCCCGTGCTCTCAACCCTTCCTGGTAGGAATGGAGAATGTTCTGCCCGGCCGTGCACCACTCCAGGTTTATGGAGGCGTTGTTGGCCTTGTTCCCGTCCTTGTGATTGACCTGCGCTCCGTCGAACCAACCTTCGACAAAGGCTTTCGCAACCAGGCGATGCACATTCGCACACTCCTGGCCTCCCTCTCGGCAGAGCATCACAAACATGTAGCCGGAGGGTTTTCTGCCCTGCCGAAGAACGATTCCACCACACTGCCGCTCGGTTTTTCCGAATGCCACGGTTCGCGGCAGAGACCGCACACGCCCAAGACTTGAGACCTCATAGAGCTCTTCAAAGCCCGACACCGTGCGCCATTGCTCGGACGTAACGATTGCATCGGCCATCATCGTTCTCGAATAGGTGGGCCGTCCTGGCCCGGATGGTTCATCCCTGTGCGGGGTTATTACTGCTGATCGGCCTGCTTGTCGGCCAGGGCCTTCTGGAGCTCTTCCAGGGTCGCATCGGGACCAGCCGGCACGCCCAACGCGGCCAGTTGGTCGATCAGCGCCTGCTTCTGCGCCGCTTCGTCGGCTGGAGGCTGGTTGTTGGCGGCAGCCTTGGCTTCAGCCAGCTTCGCGACCAGGGTTTCGGTCTTGCTGTTGGAGCCGGCATTGACGCCAAGGGCCTTCAGCTCGGCGAACAGTTGCTGGCGGTAAGCCTCTTCGCCGCCCTGGTCGTCTCCGCCCTCGCCGCCCTCTACCACCAGCACGCCGGTGAGCACGTAGAACGCGAGGTTCTTGCGGCCCTTGATCTCCTCCCACTCGGGAACGTCGAGCGACGCCCCCGGCAGGATGACGGCGCCGCTCGGCAGGCCAATGGGGGTGACGCGATGGGTGTTGGTGACTTTGGCCATGATGAACTCCCGTCAGATGCCGTCGGTGTAGCGGACTTCCGCCGGACGACGGATATCCACGCCACCGAGGCGGAAGATGCCAGGGACCTCCCAGCGCAGCGGGCCCGCTTGGTATACCGGACGGAAGCGGTGCGGCATCGGGATGTGCATCTTCAGCACCGACGGATCGCGGCGGTAGCTGATCATGCGCGCGGTGCCGCCGGCGCCAGCGGTATCCAGGCCGTTCAGGCCGCGGATGGTGAGCGGGCGACCAGTGCTTGCGGTGTACACGTTGTTTTTCTGCAGGTAGGTCAGGATCGACTCCAAACCGTCCTGATTCACCTTGCGAGTGGCGATCAGCAGGAACTTCGCGTAAGGCATCAGCAGGGTGTCGGAGAACGCGGTGAACAGCGTGCCCTGGGCCTGCACGGTCAGCGCGGTGTTCACGTCGGCCAGGATCTGGTCGGCGGTGGCAGTTGCCCAGTCGCCAGTTACGGCGCTGCCCGCGGTCACGCCTGGGTAGTTGAACAGGCCGCTGAAGCCTTTGGACGAGTCACCCGCCAAGGCAACGCGGTCCACGAACTCCTCGTAGGCACGGCGTGCGGCGGCTGCATCGTCGGCGGTGAGGTTCAGGCCCAGCATCTGCGCCTGGCTGATCTCTTCCAGCCCGTAGCCGTAGCCGATAGCGGCCATGTGCACGTTCGACTCGAACTTCGAGCGCTCGGTGCTGGCCAGCGGAAGGTCGTCGGCGTTGCCGTTGACCCAATCGGCCTTGCCGACCTTATCGGCCGAGTAGAAGGTAACGGTCTTGATCCACTCGGGCGCCGAGGTGTCAACCGGGATCAGCTGCGGATACTGGATATCCGGGTAGACGATCTCGTTGACCTGGCGCTCGATGTAGGTGGTCTGCGAGACCACGAAGCCCAGGGCGGCCTGGGCATCGAGCAGGTGAATACGGCTCATGGTTTCTCCTTAGCCCAGGCGGACTTGAGCGAGTTGGTTGGCGCCAGTGGTGCTGGTGTCGAAGCGCGCACCAGCGACCAGCACGTTGTCGGTAGCGACGTTGGTCCAGACGCCAGTGGCCGGCACGAAGTAGACCGGGTCGCCCGCGGCGACCTGCACGGAGGCGGTCACCCAGATGGCGCCCTCGGTCATCACGCGGGCCGACTCGTACTGGCTGTACTGGTTGGCCTCAGCTTTGACGGAGCGGTCGCGGACGCTGATGCCGACGAATTTCGCGGCAGTGTCGCCAGCAGTCGCGGCACGGCCGGCCTTGTCGGCGGCGCCCTGCATGACCGGGATGCCGAACGCCAGGCCGCCAGAGGCCTCGACGGTACGGGAGATCAGGGTCTTCGGGACTTCGTCGACGATCATGCCCGGCAGGCCGGGGCGGATGTTCGCGGCATATGTAGTTTGTACTGCAGGCATGTCTGCCTCCTGGCCTTTTGGCCGTTCGCAATTACAATGAGAACATCAAGCACCATGCCGGAGGCAAAAATGCGTGACGACTGTCGTTGTTTGGTTGATGGATGCGAGAACCAGTCAAGGGCTCGCGGTATGTGCAGGGCCCACTATCTTCGGTGGCGTCGACATGGAGACCCGAAGGCCGGCAGGGCTCGAAATGGGGAGCCTATGGAATGGCTCATGAACCATCGCGAGCATCAATCTGATGCCTGTCTTGCGTGGCCTTTCGCGAAAACCTCACATGGCTATGGGGAAATCCGCAGGGGTCGATCAACAGCCGGAGCCCACGCCGTGATGTGCGAGATCGTCAATGGACCTGCACCATCGCCAGGGCATCAAGTTGCCCACTCATGCGGAAAAGGGCATGAGGGATGTGTGAACCCGAAGCACTTGCGATGGGCAGAATGCGCGGACAACCTTTCGGATCGCTATGGGCATGGAACAATCAACCGCGGTCGCCGGAATGGCCGTACGAAGCTGACTGAAGAGCAGGTTCTCCAAATCAGGGCGCTCAAGGGCGCCATGTCCGAATCGGAGATAGCCGAGAAGTTTGGAGTTGCCAGGGGAACGATATCTTCGATCATGCTTGGGGATAACTGGTCCTGGCTTTCCTAGTTCTGGCTATTTGGCACCTCCCTTCCAGGCGTCGTTGAGACGCGATTCGTAGGCCGATTGACCGTTGTCAGTCGGGCTGGTGGTCTTGCGGTCGCCCAGGACGCGGCGGACCGGGTCGACGTTGGTGTCCTCGACCAGCAGGTCGAAGCGGGCGTCGATGTAGGCCTCGGTCTTGCCGGCGATGGCGGCGTCGCCCAGCTTGGCCACAACCACAGCCTTGCGGATCTCGGCCGGGGACTTGCCGGTGTAGTCGCCGTCGGCGATCTGGACCGCAAGGGCCAGCAGGTCGGCACGCTCGGTCACCAGCTTGTCGATGGCAGCGTCGTTCAGGACCTTGCCCTTCAGGCCGTCGATCTCGGCGTCCTTCTTGGCGAGCTCGGCATCCTTGGCAGCCAGCGCGGAGGCATGGGCGTCCTGGATGGTCTTGAGGTTCACGCCCGCGTCTTGCAGCTGCTTCTGCAGCTTCTCGACGACTTGGGCGCCCTGCTCGGTGGTCTCGATCGTGAGGCCATCGACCAGGAGTTTGCGGAGTGCATCAGCCATGTCATGGCCTCCTTTCGGTTTCTGCGCAGGGGGTTTCGCAGCGGGGCTGCGCGAGTCCCCGATGCGTAGTTGCTCGCCGCCTCGGGCCTTGTCGACCAGGGCGAGGTGGTTCATTCGCATGTCCGTGACGATGGCGTCGTAGGGTTCTCCCTCCGGGGTTACGCCGTCCTGGAACACGACGGATGCCTCCAGGCCCATCGAGAGCTCGCGCTTGCCGGCCTCGTAGTCGCGGATGGTGTTGGCGTCCATCAGCACCAGCGGCACCTGGACGAAGTCGCCGTCGCGAAGGACCTCGGCGCCGGTGTTGCCGACAGCCAGTTCCTTCCAGTTGTCGGCGTTCACCTCGCCGTGGTGGTCGTTGGTCATCGGGCGGAAGGCGTAGGAGCGCATGGCGTCCTCAGCGAACACCGCCTCCGGCGGCCGATAGACGCGCACCAGAGGCATCTCAGGCTTGCCGACCTCGGAACCGAGGTAGTCCTGCACGCCGATGCGGGCCACCTTGGCGACGGCCACGAGGTAGCCGTCAGTGGTCCGGCGAACCCCGGACACCGACAGGGAGTGGTCGAGAAGGAGCATTGCTATTCCTCGTTGAGATCGTCCGACCAGCTCGGGGTGATCTCTTCGAAGATCTCCGGGCCAAGCTCGATGACGCCGCGGTACGGCTCGACCTGGTCAAGGTCGACGCTGCCGGGCTGGTAGGTGAAGGTGATGTGCGGCTGGTAGTCCGGCCAATCCCAGGAGGCGCCGGCGTCGAGGATGTCCTGGTGTCGCCAGGTCAGCTCGGTGTTGTTGAACAGCAGGACGATGGCGCCCTCGCCGAACTGCTCGACCATACGGGGGCCGCCGGCGGAGCTGGTGAGGTTGCCGTTCGGCTTGTTGGTCCAGGCCTGTGCCACAGCCATCCAGTCGACCGGGACCTTGCTGTAGGCGACGGTGACGTGCAGGTCTTCGGCCGGCAGTGTGGTCTCGAAGCCCTGGGCCTTCGCCCAGTCGATGATCGCGCCAGCGTTCAGCACCTTGCGGGACACGTAGAGCGTGCGCGCTGCGGCGTCCTGCAGCTTGGTGGTGCCGCCCTCCTCGTCCTGCTGGTCCTCCGGAACCTCGGAGCCGAACTCCTCGATCGCCGATTCCAGGCCTGGCATCACGCTGTTCTCCACCAGCAGCGTCTCGGCGGCCTTGCTGATGGCATCAGCCGGGAAGAGCTTGGTTTCGACGATGATCTTGATGGTCTCGGCGGTGGTCTTGCCGATTTCCGCCCGCTCCTTCGCCGTGGTTTGCCAGAGGCTGTTCCAGACGTAATGGATTTCCGGGGGGCGGCTGCCCAGCGCGGAGCGCACCAGGCACTCATCCAGCACCGACATGGCCGGCGTGATGTCCAGTTCTTGGCTCGACTGGATGCGATCGTAGTAGTTGCGTAGGTCCGCCTCGCCGGTGGAATTCATGCCGGCGGGAGACTGGCTGAGCATCCGCGTTGCCGGGATGTCAGCAGCGCCGCAGCCAGCCTGCATGAAGCGATCCATGATGTCGGGCAGCGTGCCGAAGTTGGCGCTCTTGCTCTCGTACTCCTCTTCCTTATCCAGCAGCAGTGCGCCGTTGATGCCTTTCGCCGTAGCCGCCAGCCGGAAGCGTTCCAGCAACTTCTTCTCATAGCTGGGATCCTGCATGCCCTGCATGAAGTCGGGAACTCGGATGATGTCGACCTTCGCCTCGAAGATCAGGCTGGCGACGTTGGCCATCGTGCTGTCGATCTGCTGGATGGCCTCGAAGACGGCCTGCAAGATCGAGTCACCCCAGCCGAATTGGTTGCCGCTGGCCAAGTCCTGGTCGGGGATATCGGCGCCGGTGAAGATCACCAGGCGGGACGGGTGAATCTCGATCGCGCTGCCGCCCAAGCGGTAAGCCTTGGGCTTGCCGTAGTTCGGCGACATGACGTCACGATCCTGCTCGGTAGCAGAGAGGTCGCGCCGGCTCATGACCGTCAGGTACTTGATGCCGCCCTTGCCCAGCCGATCAGGGTCCAGGGGCTTGCTGGTGTCACTGTCGCCGGTGCCGATGAAGATTGCCGCGCCGCCCCAAAGCCGCGCCTTGGTAAGCGCCTCCTTGGTGCGAGCCCTGACCTGTAGGCGCTTCTCCTCGGCCTCGATCTTCTCGATCTGCTGCTTGCTGGCCTGCCACGCCCGCCAGCGCCGGGTGGCGTCCTTGGCGGGAATGTCGATTACCTTCCGGGGGAACCACGCGCCACGGTAGGCGTTCTGCAACTGCTCGTCGGTGAGCAGGACCGGCGCGTAGAAGCTGCCGGCAGCCTTGTCGCGCTCCGTGCCCAAGTTGGCCACGAAGTTGACCAGCTTGTCGCTGAGGAAGCGGACTACGCCCATTAGGAAACACCTGCGAGGGAGTACCGATTGATCGGGAACTCCTTGTGGATGAAGTAGCCACCCGCGTCGTTGGGGTGTTCGATGTCGGCCGACTTGTCCGGCTCGCCGTTAGTTCCCCACACCTGCTGCTCCAGGGCGTCCGCGTAGGTCGGGCACCGGTCGGGGTTCACCCGGTACCGCCGCTCACCCTTGGCGTTGCAGAACATGGCGTTCATGGAGTTAATCCGGTCCTTTACCGGGGGGTTGGCGGCGGGCGCCGAGACGATGAAGCCAGCCTGCTTGAGCAGCGCGATGTCGGTCTCGCTGGCCCGGACGGACTTGCGCGAGTCGCCGGAGGCGTCGGGGTAGATCCTGATCTGGCGGGTCGGCCGGTAGTCGCCATCGGCGTACAGCCAGAACCGTTCCTTGAGCTGCCGGATCATGTCGGGGGTGTCGTAGGCGTTGATGATCTCGTCTACCGCGTGCGGCAGGCCCAGGCGCTTCACGTGCACCACGGCGGCCATCTTGCCGACGTTGAAGTCCATGCCCGTGAAGATCGGTTCCCCAGGCTGCACCGTCTCTTGCGAGGCGTTGAGCTTGCGGTCGAAGGCGGTGTAGATCGTGCCCGACGTCAGGTTGACGAACTGCCCGCGCAGGTACGCTGCGATCAGCTGCGGCGGGTACGACTCCATCAGGGAATCGATGTAGTCGTCCGGGAGGTTCGCCTCGTTGTCGTAGGTGCTGGCCTGGACCAGTCCGTACAGCTCCTGCAGGTGCGGCTTCTCGCGAAGCTGCTTCACGAACTGCTGGAAGACGAACTTGAAGCCTTCCGGGGTGGTGGTGACGTCCACGCGGTTACGGAGACGGTCCACCTTGTAGCGCATACGCGCGATGATTTTGCGCCAGGCCTGCTGGGCCTTGATCAGCGACAGTACGTCGAGCTCGTCCACCAGGGACCGGCCGACCTTGAAACCGACGATGGTCTGCGGCTTCTCCATGGAGCGGCAGATGATGGTCGTGCGGTAGGCGCTGCCGCTGTAGAGGTGAACCTCGTGGTTCGCCTGGTTGATCTTGGTCCGCAGCCCCCAATCGAATGCCACCTCCTCCATCGTCGGATAGAAGATGTCGCGGATCTGGGCGTAGGTCGGTGCGAAGTAGCCGGCGTTGATGCGCGGCCATTCCCAGGCGTGCTGGGCTAGGCCCGAGCAGCCTACCCAGGTCTTGCCGCTGTTGTGATGGATAGCGCCATCGACGGTCACGTAGCAGTTGTTATCCAGCACCTGAAGGTCGTAGTAAGCCTCTACAACATCGAGGGCGACAACGCTTAAAATGTAGCAGGATTCGATTGCGGAGCTTTGATATGACGCCTCTAGACCAGAAGATTTGTGATCTTGCCCATCCTGATCGCAGTGCATCCGAAGTTGCGAAGCTTGCAGGATGTGAGCGCAGCCATGTTTATCGCTGCATTGAGAGGTACGGCCTAACGCTGAAGCAGCGAACGAAACCTGCTCCTCGGCCAAGCTTGAAGCAGCAGATTCTTGACCTTGCAGGCGCGGGTCGGACTTCTGCAGAGATCGCAGCCCTGCTTGGATGCAGTGACAAACATGTGCAGAACACTCTGCGCACTCACAATGCTGGCCGACTGTCTCGCGGCGGCAGGTTTGGCGAGCTGAACCATAGCTATCAGGCTGGCAGGATTGTTGATCTGGACGGCTATGCGCTGGTCCAGGCTCCGCCAGACCATCCCCAAGCAAGGAAGACTGGCTTGATGTTCCAGCACCGACTGATTGCGGAACAGAAGATTGGTCGATACCTGCTTCCGTCAGAAGTCGTTGACCATATTGACGGGCTTCATCTGCATAACGACCCAGAGAATCTGCGAGTCTTTGATTCGAATGCTGATCACCTGCGTGCCACGATTTCGGGACTGCGGCCAAATTGGTCTGAAGAAGGCTTTGCGAAGATGCAGATACCTTCACACCTGCGACCAGCATATCCACGCGTCGATAGCTACCGTCAGCGCAGAGAACGCGGTGATGTCCGCTTGCTACAAATTCTCCTCGCTGCGTCACGACTCGGAATAGAGTCGCCGCACCTTTTGGGTACGCACCACCACTTAGAGCAAGCTCAAATCGATTATTCACAGCCGACCACGATAGAACGTGCATTGGCCGATCGATTTCCTGAATGGGCATAGGCCCAAACTCAGTCATAACCAGAGTGCTTCCTCGCAGGCACCCGAATCCAGCCACGAAGCCGCAGAACTTGTGCGGCAGGGCAAGAAACTTCGCCTGAGGCCTATTCAGCGTCGGCATCGCGCACCCTCGCGTCGATGATGGTCACCGCGACGCTGGTCGGCGGCGCATCGTCCTCGGGGTTCTCCAGCAGCTTCAGCTCGGCGCGCTTCTTCGCCACTTCCAGGCGCTTCAGCTCGATGTCCAGCGCGGCCGACTCGGTGCCGACGTGCCGGCTCAGCAGCTCCAGGTTGCGGAGCTTGTCCGGCCACTTGACCTTGCGGAGAACGCCGGCGATTCGGCGGTCATCACCACGGCCTTCAAACAGCTCGGCGACCTCGATGCCGGACAGGAACTGGCGCCAGACCTTGGGCCATTCGCGGATCGGCTTGAAGCTGCCGTCATCCTCGTGGATATCCAGCACGTCCATCTCGTCGATCTCGCGCAGGCGGCGGACGACGTAGTCGGCGGAGACCTCAGTGCGCTTCGACCGCTCGGCCATAGCCTCGGCGATCGCTTCGGCCACCTCCGGCACGCGGAGCAGCTCGTAGCCCATTTCTGCCGCGCGCTTCGGGGCGTACCCGGCTCGGATGGCTGCCTGCGTCGCGTTGAGGTCGACCAGGTACTCCTCGACGAACAGGCGCCGCTTCTTGTTCAGCGCCATAGGGACCTCAGGTTAGGGATGCCGGCGGCGATCCACTCCGTCCCAGTGTTCGCTCCAGTCAATGCGGACGATGCGCGCCACGTTGCCACGCGCCTTGAAGACCAGGACCGCCAGCACCAGCAGGATGATCAGCAGCCAAGGCGACAGGCTGTAGTGAGGGTGGCCACGCAGCAAGTCCAGGAAAAACGTCAGGGAGTAGCAGCCAGAGCCCACCGACAGCAGGTAAGCCAGTAGCGAAACGCCAGCGCGGTAGCGCGCACCCTGCCGGCGGTAGCTGGCGATGCGAACGCAGATGGCGCTGCAGATGACAGCAGCGACAAGGGCCCACGGATCAACCATTCCGACCATCGCGATCATCTCGACCTCCGAAGCGGCCCGCGACGAAGCGGAGCCAGCCAGGCGTCTTCCCCCCTTGCACCCACTCAAGCAAGCTGATGCCCACGTAGACGCACAACAGGGCTCCAAGCCCGGCCACCAAGCCAGAGGTCTCCACCCATTGTTTGCCGACGAGCTCGCCGGCGATGTAGTAACCGAAGATCCAGGACACCAGGAAGTAGCCGATGCGGGTCAGCACCGACAGGTCCTTGGCCTGGACGACGAAGAACATGGCGCCGGCGAAGGCGCCGATCAGGGCATTGACGTCGATGCCCAGCAGGTAACCGCCGCCGAATCCGACGGCGCCAGCAACTGCAACGGCTCCGGCTTCGGACATGGGGCGATCTCCAGGGCGTGTTCAGGCAGATGGGCTGCGTACGTTGCGCAGCCCTGGTGTGGTGCTTTCCTCAGGCAACAAAAAACCCGGCACGGAGGCCGGGTTTCTGTGTGTTCTGGTGCTTGGGTGCAACTGTGCACAATGGCGAAACAGTATCGAAATGCTCACCAAGTCGTCAAGCAGCGTGCTTCAGGCGCTCTTTCTGGCTCCAGTAGGCCGCCACGCGGTCGTGGTACCGGCGATGCACATGGGGCTGTTCCAGGATGTCGTCACCCCACTCTTCGCGGTATGCCGCGCTGTAACCCTTCATCCGTGCCGCCCATGCCGCCAGTTGTTGGTCGGACATGCTGCGCAGACGTTCGGCTAGGCGTTGCTGGTGGTGATCACGGCGTACCGCGTACCGCTCGGCGCGCTGTTCAGCTACCACGTCACGATCCGTCTGTAGCCAGCGCCAGCCAGGCCCCCGGCGAAGCCCGCTTTGCTTCGCGACCACCTGCGCCACCGGCGCCAGCGCCTTCGCGTCGAGTTGATCGACGGCCTTGGCCAAACGCTCCCAGATGCCAGCCCAGTCTCGAGCCCAATGCGGAATGCTCGGCCCGGCTCCGTACCAATCGCGAACGAACTCGCAGACCTGACCCGGCGCCCATGTATCGCGCCCGTTGACCGCTGCCTTGTGGCTCTTGATCGCGGCCAAGGCCATCCAGTAGGCGATTTCCTGGCGCCGCTGCGAGCATGCCGGCAATTCGGCAGTGAACCAGACCAGGGAGTGAGCGATGTTCAGGTCCTGGCCGTTGGCGATGGGCGAGTACAGCGTATGCCCGAAGTGCTGCAGCGGCTTCGGTAGCGTGCCGATAGCGGCCTGCACCAGACCGGCCGCCAACATGTGGGCGGTGCGCCCGTTGGTGTCCTTGCGGTCCGGGTGCGTCTCGTTGGCCACCCGCCCCCGCTTGCCGAGCTTCGCCTTCTCCGCGTCCACGGCGAGGACTGAGTCGCGGTTCTCGTACATGCAGTCGTGCCAGGCTTGGCGTGCGCTGATCAGTCTCATTTCGGCTCTCCCCTGTGGTTTTCTGTGGTCACTGCTCGCCCTCGAGGAGAGGGACGACTTTCACTCGCACGCCCGGCGTTTCGCCATAGCGCTTCCCCACCATCGCCTTCACGACCTGGACGTCATCCTTCCAGACGACACCGTTCAGGCCGTCGAAAATCGCTTTAATCACGTTATCCGCGTCCGGTTTCTTGGTGGGGTACAGCTGCCCGGCCAGTGCCTGGGCCTTCCGCTTTTTCGACATGGATTGAGGGATGCTCAGGGCGATATCCAGCTCCACCAGCACCGGCCCTTCGATCAGGGCGCGACCCAGCATGGCCTGGTGTCCGGCGTGCGCGATCAGCCCCTCGTAGTTGATGGTCTTGTCGCTGGAGTGCATGCGCGTGAAACCATGCCGGGTACTCAGTCTCGGCCTTCCCTTCCCCACCGGCTCGCCGGGTACCGTGAAGAGCACGGGGCGCAGGTCAGTCATTGGCATGACCTCCCTTCATGCCCCGGTACCGACTGGCCATGCTGGTGACCTTGGCCGGCTGCGGATGCTCGTCGAAATCCAGCTCCTCCAGCGCTCCAGGCGCCAACTGCTCGAAACGCGAGTATTTGCCCAGGAAGGCGCAACGCACGGTGCACGGCTCGCCGTTGCGGTGCTTGCCGATGATCACCTCGGCGATCCCCTTGTACTGGGTCTCCGGGTGATACACCTCGTCGCGGTACACGAACATGATCACGTCGGCGTCCTGCTCGATGGCGCCGGATTCGCGCAGGTCGGACATCATCGGGCGCTTGTTCGGGCGCTGCTCCAGCGAGCGGTTGAGCTGGGACAGAACGATGACCGGGATTCCAAGCTCCATCGCCAGCAGCTTGCATTGGCGGGACATGTCGCTGACGTCCTCGGTACGGCTCGACTTGCCGGAGCTCTCCAGCAGCTGCAGGTAGTCCACCACCAGCAGGCTCAGCCCGTGGCGCTGCTTGTGGCGCCGAGCCAGAGCGCGCAGGCGGGCCGCGTTCAGCCCTGGGCGGTCGGCCATGTACAACTTCGAGCGCTTGACCTTCAGCGAGGCAGAGTTCAGTTCAGCGTAGTGATCAGCCGGTGCAGAACCGTCCTTGATCGCGGTGAGCGGGATGCGCCCGAGCGAAGCCAGGATGCGGTCCATCAGGCCGCCGTTGGTCATTTCCAGCGAGACCACCAGGGCCGAATCCCCAATCTCGCAGGCGACGTGCTCGGCGATGTTGATCGCCAAGGCGGTCTTGCCCATCGCCGGACGGCCAGCAATGACGATCATGTCGCCGGGCTTCATGCCCATCAGGCGCTGGTCCAGGTCGCCGATACCGGTGGCCAGGCCGTCCAGTTTGCCACCGAGGTCGGAGCGGCGCTGCAGCTCCTCGATGTGGTCGGTCAGCACGTCAGCGGCATGGCGGACTTCGTGCGTCGAGATTTTCGAATCCAGAGCCATGACCATCGCCTGGGCAGCGCCGACCTTGTCGGCCTGGGTCGCATCGCTGTGGGCCAGCTCGTGCAGGCGGTCACCAGCAGCAGCGAGGGCTCGGTCAACCGCACGCTCCCGAACGATCCGCGAGTAGGTTCCGGCGTTGGCAACACTCGGCGTGCCCTGGATGATCTTGGCGATGTAGGCCAGTCCGGTGATCAGGCCATCGGTGGTCTGGACCTGGTACCGGTCGCCCAGGAATTCACCGACGGTCACGATGTCGGCCGGCTGGCTGTCGCTGTGCAGAGCCAGGATGGCACGGTACAGGTCGCCGTTCTCCGGCCAGTAGAAATCCTCGGGCGTCAGGTCGGCCGACAGCACGTCGATGAGTTCGTTGCGCAGCAGCATGGCGCCCAGGACGCCCTGCTCGGCTTCCAGGCTGAACGGGTCACGCATGGTAATTCCCCTCGACGATCTTCACGAAGTTCGACGGCGCGATGATCCAGTCGAACGTGGCACGGAATGGTTTCCCGCCGTTGCGGCCAGGAACGTTGCCCATCAGGAACGGTGATGCCCTGACGGTTTCGAACAGCTCCTGCCAGAACTCCATCGAGCGGTGGGCTTCGTGCTCTCGCCATCTGGCTTGCAGGTGGCGTCGACGATTGTCGTTGAGCAGGGCTACCGCTGGCAGCTCTGGCAGCGTTCGGTGGTACAGGTCTGCGATGGCCTGGGCTGGGCACGGTTTGATCCCGTGCTGGTGGCCGTTGAGGTTTTCAGGTTGGTCGGGTTCGAACAGGTCTTGGTCGTTCGACTGGTCCGGTTGAGGCGCAGCGTCAACGAGTCCATCGTCAGATGGACTTAGCTCTTGATCTTTAATCCCTGTCCCTGTCCCTGTCCCTGTCTTAGCCGTGTCAGGTGCGTGACCTGTCACAGTGACTGGTTCGTGACCTGTCACAGTGACTGGTTCGTGACCTGTCACAGGTTTAACGATCTTCTCTAAACGTGACCTGAGCTCGGACGTATGGGTGTTCCAGGGCAGGACGATTCCAACTGCCCGGAGCGCATCGAACATCCGCTTGCGGTCCTCGCGCTCCTTCTGTTTCCGGGCTTTCTCGTTGTCCTTGGCCTCGCGATACTCAACGCGCTCGGCCCAGGCCTCGATAGCTTTCTCGGCCACTACCGGGTGGTAAAGACGGCCATCGGAGCACTCGATAAAGCCCCTCAATGCACCCTCACGGACCTTGCGCCAGCCCTTGATATCGCTTCGGCCATACCCGGCATAGGTAGCAAGAGCTGTGTCGGAATTGGGTAGAGAACCGGCTGGAACCTGTCCCCAGGATGCGCACCACAGCAGAACTGCGGCGCGGAATTCATCGCCAGTGGCCTCGATCGCCAAGTCGCTGTCGCGCAACCTGGCCACATCCAGTGGCATGAAAGACAGTCCGCGCAGATCAACATCCGGCGGAACAAGTGGTTCAGGAAGCGACATTTGAGGCCTCCTTCGGCCTACACAGCGACGCTCGGAGATGCGCAAGGCATTCCCGGCGGGCTTTCTCTTTCGCGATAGGGCTGTAGCTCTGCTTGATCAGGCGGGCAGCCTGCAGGGCCATCTGCTGATGGAATGCGATATCGCCGGCAGGAACTGGAGCAGTACCACCGAGCCCCTGCAGGACCTCGTCAAGGACTTCGGACACCGGACGATTGGCAAGCACGTCAATCCCACTCCAGCTGCTCGACGCTCTCTACTTCGGAGAGCTTCGACTTCGCCAAGTGCAAGATCGCGCCGATCTCCTTCTCGTTGAAGCACTTCATCTCGCTGCCCACGACCTTCAGGTCCAGCACGGCGAGGATGCGGGCGAACTCCAGGAACTTCTCCGGCTTCATCCTGCTGATCGTCGACTCGTCGCAACCCACTGCAAGCGCCACCGGCGCGTTGCCGACCGATGCAAGACGCTGCACGACAAGGCTGTAGATCTTGCGGGCCCTTGCTTCCTGCTCAGGGTTCAATTGAGGCGTGGACATGGTCAGGACGCCAGCTTTTGCCAGGGGAACTCGGGGCACAAATCCGCCCTGCTCACCTGGCCGCCTGCGAGCTCCTCAATTAGAGCAGCGCGCGCGGCTGGAACTGGCCTCAGGCCAGAGCACCACTGACTGACAGTCGGGGCGCGAACACCAAGGAGGCGAGCCAATTTGGCTTTACCGCCAACAATCCTGGCAGCCGCTTCCATCGCTTCGGTTGGGGTCATAGGAGTGTTCTCCAGTTGATCTGGAGAACAGAATAAGGCATTGGCTAATAAATTGACAAGCCATTGCCTAACCAGCTAATTGAAAGGCCATATTAGGCAATGCTTACAGGACCAGAACTCGGAGCCGCCATCGAGGCCGCCCGAATAAAGAAAAAAATCGCCAAGAATGCCCTTGCTGAAGCGTTCGGGGTAAAGCCGCCCTCAATCCAGGGCTGGGTCAAAAATGGACGCATCGATAAATCGAAGCTGATCGATGTGATGAAGTACTTTTCCGACGTTGTTGGCCCCGAGCATTGGGGGCTAAATCCTGCGGAAGCGGAATTGCTGGGGGTTGGTTCTGGGTTTTCGGAGTCTCAATCACATGCCGGTGGACCGAAATTCAGAGCCGACTATTTCCAAAGCAAGGCAAACGATTTCGTGAGCAAGGCTGCCAGCCACTACGAAACCCTGGCGCTACCTGAAGACGCCGAGCGGGTTCGGACCATCATCCAGAACATCCACGCGCTCACTGAATACAAAAGCGGTGATCGAGAGCTCTCATGGCTATCCAATCTGCTTGGCATGCCGGTGGACCGCATCCATGCCATCGCGAATCTGGAAGGATCGATTGATGATCTCGTTGATCTCGCCCAGGAGATCGAGATCAAGCTTGGGCTACCAGAAAAGGCGATGACTGATTCCGATCCGGCCTCCCCCTCACGCCGTGCGTTGATTCGCTATCTGCTGACAGATACACCGGGGCTCGATCCGTACATTGCATACGAGGCCAGGCTGAAGGCCGCTCTTGCCGCAATCGAAAAGGCCTGCAACGAGGGACGAACCACCATTGGAACCGTGCATAGGTTGGAGGAAATCGTCCAAGGTCTGCCAACTGAGAAGCGAGAGATGCGCCCTCATCTTGGCCTCATGCCGAGAACCAAGAAGGACAGGGAAAAAGACCCAGAAGAAGACCGTCCGTTCTGGTTCTAGATCTAGCCATTTCACAAGGAGGTCCCATGCGAGCAATCGCTATCGCAGCGCTATTGATCACCCTGACCGGCTGTGCCAGCCGGGGGACGCCCATTGAGCAAGAGGATGTACGTCAGATCGTCCAAGGACAAACGACCTTCGATCAGATGATCGAACGATTTGGCAACCCGCTTTCCCAGTCCTTCGACTCCGAAGGGAATCTGCAGGCAATCTGGTTCTACGTCTACGTAGGGCCGTTCGGGACCGGCATGGAGCAGCAGAACCTGACGGTACTCTTCGACAAGGACAACAAGGTCAAACGGTACGTGATGACCAATGGTCAGCCGGGGAAGCGCTGATATGACGACGCGACGACTTGCCGGAATTTACCTGGTCCAGTCCATCTCTCTGATAAGCGCATGCGCCTGGACTGGCGCTGCACTCGCTGAGCCGACGTACATCGAAAAAATGACCGGGCTTCCAGCAGTTTGCACCATCGATGACATGTATCAACAGACCGAGGTTGATGCTGCCGCGAAGGAATTTGGCGAAGGCAGCAAGAATTGGTCCAAGGCATTCCACTCCCGACTTGAAGCTATACGCACTTGCGTGGACGGAGCAAAAGAAAAGGGAAAGCTGCTTTACAAAGCTGAGGTGGCGAGCAAGCCAGAGCTGAAGCACCAGCTTTCCGAAATGTATATCGCATGGCTTGATTATCTCGATCATCTATCCGATCAGGACAGGTCAGCATTTGAAGAAGCCTACGAGCAATCTGCAAATCGGCTTAAAGCTGAGCTCGACGCTAGCTGATGCTGCGCCTCAAGCCCAGACATGGCTTTAGCGCGGCCATCTGGCGCGGCGGCTCGATGTAGCCAGGTCATCTCGCGTGGCAGTGATCTATAGGCAGACAAGGAGTGGCAATGGACTGGCTGAAAGTCGTTCTCTGGTCAATCTACTGGACCGGGAATGTCGGAACCTTCATCAAGCTGACGTTCTTCGACGGCTACCACTACAACTGGTGGAACTGGATGATCGCTATCCCAGTGAACGAGTTCCTTTCTGTCATCTGGCCGCTCTACTGGGCGATCCTCAGGCCGTTTTTCTCGTGATCTACCGGCAGATAACGGATCCTGCTTCAGAAGTGGCATAGGGAGATCGTCGAGCAATGAAACAGGCACTCGGCTGGGCGTTCTTTTCCGGCCTGGCACTAATCGCCATCGATGTCCTGTACTACCTGGGAACCGGGAAAGGGGGCGAGCTTTTCGTTGTCGGGATGGTGGCCTGCTGCGCATGCGCACTTATTGGCGGAATTTTCGAACGCTCAGGCAAGCTAGAAGACTACATCACGATGTCCGTGGCGCTTGCGTTCTTTGGCTGGCTCGCTTTCAAGGAATTTTTCTGAGGCGATACCAGATCATCATGGGTAACTGATTCATCACTGGAGATTGGCCTATGTCGACCTTTGCAATGATCGTTGCATCGTTCCTTGATCCGATTGCCTGGGTGATCGGTATCGTGATTGGTCTGATTTTCAAGAAGGCCTGGCTTGCCGCTCTGGTCTCAGCGGTGGCGGTGTTCGGCGTGTCTCTTTTCCTGCTTCGCAACCCCAGTGACGACGCACTCATCATGAAGCTCGTCAGCGGAGCGGTCATGGGGTTGGCGGGCTGGAAGCTCCGAAAATTGCTCTCTCCGCCGGCAAAGGCGAAGGGCGATAGTTAAGGAGGGTCATGGGGGTGACCTTTCCAGCCATGACATGGTCTAACCTGTGGCTGTTGGAGATCGGTTTGTGACGACAGGCAACACTGTCACGACGCTATGTCACAAATGGACTCCCTGCTGTGTGGTATAAATCAATCAAGCCACGAGACAGTGGCGCCAAAAATCAACCAACGACTGGGGTGGTGCGATGCGCAGAAAACTGAATGATGGATGGGAAGACTACTGAATGGAGGCGTCATCGGCTCAGGAGGGAGCCAAATATCTCGGTGAATCAATAGGGTTTTGGATTCAAACGGCGGTGATACTGCTTGGCGCAGCCGCCGCCGTTGCCACTATCTACGCCAATGGGGTGCTTTCTCGGCGCTCCATCGCCCACAACGAGAAGCTTGCCAGGCAGCGCGCAACAATCGATCTCCTTCTGACACAAAAGACCGACCATAATCTGATCGAGTCGAAGAAAGCTGTGGGTTCGATTCACAGCAATGGAGGCGACTTCACATCGCTTGCCACAAAGGAGAAATCGCAGGATGAGAACCGAGGGCATATCCTGGCGATCATCAATAATTACGAATTCATCGCCCTTGGCATAAGGGAAGGCGCATTAGATGAAGCCATCTATAAGCGTGCCGTATACAGCCAGGTCATGCGCGATTGGAAGGCCATGAAGGCATTCATCATGGAGTTGCGCCGGCAGAACCAGATCGATACCCTTTTCCAAGAATTCGAGGTACTGGCCAAGCGCTGGGAGAAAGAAAAGCTCCAATGCGATAGCTAGCCTTGCGAGAGACCAAAGCCCCGCCACCGAGCGGGGCTTTTCGTTTCTGCCTACCCTTCCCTCCCGGCTCTGCACTGAGCTGACGGCCGCCCTTCCCGCCGCTGAACCTACTACAGCGCCACCCTCCCCACCTGACGCCGAGCCCTGAGCCCGCCGCGAGCGGACTTCTTATTTCCGCTTCAATGCCAACCGTTCCGTTTGGAGCCGCACATCAGGCACTTGCTGTATGCACCGTATCGGCCGGACAGGTGGCGCACGTGGCCGCCGCAATCATCACATCCCCCATTCAGCTCTCCCCTGCTCCAGCGATATTCAAGCCAGGCGTTCCAGCTGCACCACAGGGCGCCAATCGCGGTCATGGAAAGCGCACCGAAATACAGCGCGCGCTTGAACGGCAAGGAAATCTGCTCGTAAGGCGCCGATGCAATTGGGTCAATCAGGATTGCCCCAGCGAGGCCCGCTAACAACAGGGTAACGGGGCGCCCATTAAGGCGGAGAAAACGAGGAAGGTTCGTCATCGTGTGGCCACTCCTTGGCTGAAGAAGAAAGACGATCATTTTGCCACTATCCAGCCTTTCCGACCAGAAGCCCGCTAGCGCGGGCTTTTTTGTGTGCGCGCGGAATTTATTAGGCAAAATTAGGCATTGGCTATTTACAAGACATTAGGCATTGGCTTATCTTCCTCTCAACGCCACCACAACACGGCGCCAGGCCACCGAGCCGACCGTTCTTTAAGAACCAGACGAATCCAGCGACGTACCGGCGCCAGCCGGTGGGGAAAAGCTAAACCGTCGCCCATGCAGCCTCTGGACAGCTGCCGGACTCGCCAGATCGCGAGGACGCCAAACCATGCGAGCCACCCGACGTGACGCCAGTAGCGGCGACGGGGAGAGGTTGGGAGACCCGGCACCAAAGCATGGCGCGGAACAAACACAGAGGAGGGACCAGACCATGCAGTAGGAAGACCAGCCGGCGAACGGGCCGGCAGTAGCGCGAACCCTGCCCCAATCACTCGGGCAACAGAGCTGCAGTAAGGCGCGCTCCATTCACCCAGGAACCGATGACCACCGCAGCGCAGCCGATTAGCCGTGGTGACCAGGAAGCTCGAAGCCCACACCCGCGAAGCTCGCCAGGCGATCGGCCGCCTTGGAAGCAGACAGCTTGATGAGCATGCAGCCGCGCAAGACCCCAGCAGGTGCGCGCGGCACCAATGCATCACTGAAGCGCCTTCCACAGAGGGCGCTTTGGGATGACAACGAACACAGCCCAGGAGGGCAAGAAGATGGGGCAAATATCCATTGTTGGTTACGAAAGCGAATGCCACTGCGAACACTGCGGTCGCGCACTGAAGCATGGGATCCGCTTGAGCGATGGGCGCGTGGTGGGGGCTTCCTGCTTCGACAAGAAGCTGACCATGCCGCGCAGCTATCAGGGCAAAACCTTCCGCTTCGGCGCCGAGTTCATCGTAAAGATCGCGAAGGTGGTGCAGTTCTACTCGCCATCCAACTGGTCCCGCTTCGGGGTTTCGGCGTCGAGCACCATCTTCGAGGTGGCCGCATGAAAGCGAATCCAAAGCGCGGACAGGCAAGCCTGAAGGGTGACGGGCGCGACTATTCGCGCCTGGTGCTCGCAGCCTTCGACTCAATCGAGGATGAAGCGGAAACAACCAGGATCGTTGAGCTGAACCGCCGACGGCGCGAAGTGAATGAAAGCGCCAAGAAACGGTTTTGAGCAACAGGTGCCACATCATCACTTCTGCCGCTTCACCGAGGCGGCAGCGGGATGCCTACCAGCATCAATTCCCCTTGGTTTTGCCCGGCTCCGGCCGGGTTCTTTTCCCCGCCCAGTCGAGCACAAGGACAGACCATGAGCATTCCAGCATCCATCAAAGCATCTGAACTCCCCGCCTTCGGCCAGCAGTTCGCCGGCGGCACCCTCTTTACCCGTCAGTGGTACGGCGACAAGGAATACGCCCTGGTGGCGCTCGGCGCCGACACCGAACTCTCCGGTGTCTGGGGCGAGTATGGCCAGGACGTGGCCACCAACCACGGCGACGGCGAAGCCAACACCCGCGCGATGGCCGAAGCCGGTAGCGAGCTGGCCGCTAAGGTGCTGGTCCTGGAGGCCTTCATCCCCTCCGCGCTCGAATCGCACCAAATGATGTTCGCCAAGCAGCTCGGCTACCTGACCGACCTGCGCGAGGATGCCTGGTACTACACCAGCACGCAGTACTCCGCCGACTACGCCTTCCTCATGGACTTCGAGGATGGCTGGCAGGACTACTACGTCAAGGGCACCGAGCGCCTCGCGCGCCCCGTCCGCAAGATTCTCATCCTCCATTGATTCATTACTTCAGTCCTTCTGGAGAGCACCATGACCGATATCGCCGCCTACGCCATCAAGCCGCTTGTTCAGTTCCTTGATCCGAAAGACCTTCCCGCCCGCGGGCAGCCATTTGCCGGAGGCACCTTCATCGATCGCTATTGGGTCAATGATCAGGAGCGCGCCCTGGTCCTTCTCGGCCCCGAACATGAGCCGAGTGGTGCCTGGGGTGAGTACGGCCAGGACGTGGCCACCCACTACATCGACGGGGCGGCAAATACCCAGGCTATGGCAGAGGCTGGTAGCGAGCTCGCCAAGAAGGTTCTGGCGCTGGCCGCACACATTCCATCCTGCCTGGAGGGTCAGCTGCTGATGGCAGCCAAGCACGCCGGTCTGATCACCGACCTTCGCGAGGATCGATTCTATTGGCTGAGCACGCAGTACTCCGCCCTCAGCGCCTTCATCATGGCCTTCGAGGATGGCTGGCAGGGCTACGGCGACAAGGGCTGCGAGCGCCTCGCGCGCCCCGTCCGCAGCCTGCCCATCCTTCAGTAATTCACTCCTTCATTCTTTCCGCCTGCAGGCGATTCGCGGGGCCACGCCCACCGCGGCCAGACCTGACGCATTCCGGGTAGCGCCGGACGTTCGCTCCTTTCGCGAGGTACGCCATGTGGCTTTCCGAATACCGCCGGCGCGCCCGCTTCCGTGGCGCCCAGGCGGCCTACGACCTGCGCGGCGATCCCTTGTGGGATGGCCCTGATCCTGAACCCGAAGAGCTCGACGAGGAATGCAGCGATGACGACAGCGACGATCAACGCCGACTGGGCGAAGAAGAAAGCCCGCTGGATGTTGGAACGCGAGATTCACCTGATCAGCACCAGAGCTGTGCCTAGCGCCGAGGCCGCCAGGGCAATGGTCGAGGCCTACACCGTCGTTTCTCTGCTCGACGATCAGCAGCACGACGACTTCATCCGGCTGGCGGAGGACGCGGCGCGCAAACGCAAGCGCCAGCTCACCGCCAGCCGCGTAAACCGCCTTCTTGAGGAGATCCGGAATGACGACCAGACCTGTGCAATCGCTCGTTGACGACCAGCTCGCCGACCTGATCATGCCGGCCGGTGCCGATCTTGCCGCTGCTCTCGGCCTGCCGCGCGAGACGCTGGTGCAGAACCTGCCGCGCCGTATGGCGCTGACCATCAAGAAAGGCCGGAAGTGCCTGGGGGTGCGCCGTGGAACTCAATGACGGCGACGCCACATTCGTTGGTTCCTTCAACAAGGTCGCTTGGACCGAGGATGGCCGGAAGCTCACGTTCGGGTTCAAGCCCCCGCGCGGCGAGCAGTTCGCAGTCCTTCTCCTTGGCAGCGCTCCGAAGGGCGCCGAGGACTTCGACATCGAGGCCGCGCTGAACCGTCTGGGATTCTTCCGCCGGGAGCCGCGGCCATGAACGCCAAGCGCAAAGCCACCCTCATCGGCGCCCTGCTTGCCTGCGCATTCTACCTGATCCTGCTCCTCGGTCCTGCTATCGGCGGGCACATCACCGGGGAGCAACCAGTCGGCAGCAGCCAGTCGAATTAGTGCTTCGCCGCCTTCTCTTGCTCCAGGACCTTCCTTGAAAGCTCCAGGATTGTGTTCGTAGCACTCTGGTACAGGAAGAAATGGCCTACAGCCCTTCCCTGCGGCTCGTAGATATAGCTAAAGCCGGCAGTCAGGGCTTTGTGAATTTCCTTGATTCCAAGAGCTGATGCGAGATTGACCATGATCTCTTCCAGGCTATCCCGCTGGCTTGTCCCCGTGTGCTTCGTCGTCGCCGTGTAAACGCCCCTTTCAGGTGTCGGCGCTGTAACGATCTTTGCCTTCTGCATCGCTGATCTCCTTATCAAAAAACTGAATCTAACAGCTGCCACATCTACGGTGGCAAGGACTTCCTATGTCTGCAGCTCTCGCATCGGTCGGCGCGCTCGACCGGACCAAATATTTAGGCGGCAGCGATGTCGCCGGCATCCTCGGCATCAGCCCCTGGCGCACCCCGATGGACGTGTACCTGGACAAGGTCCAGCCGCGCACCGGCCCGGTCGACCCGGCGAAGCAGAAAATCTTCACCCGCGGCCAGCGGATGGAGCCCTACGTGATCGACCTGCTGGCCGAAGAGACCGGCCTGAAGATCATCGGCCGCGGCAACCGCTACCGCGATCACCAGCACGACTTCATGGCCGCCGAGATCGACGCCGAGGCCGCCAGCGGCGAGAACATCGAGATCAAGACGGTCAGCCCCTTCAAGGCGAAGGAATGGGGCGAGCAGCAGACCGACGCCGTCCCGGTCCACTACACCGCCCAGGCCATGCACGGCCTGATGGTCACCGGCCGCCAGGTCTGCGTCTTCGGCGTGCTGATCGGTGGAGATGACTTCCGCGTGTACCGGGTCGAACGTGACGACGAGACCATCGCGGCGATTCGCCAGAAGGAAGTCGAGTTCTGGGAGCGCATCCAGCGCCTGGATCCGCCGGAGGCCACGGCCATCAGCGACATCCTGCGGATGTTCGAGCGCGACGCCGGCACCAGCATCGAAGCCGACGGCAAGGTCGTGGAGGTGTTCAACCGCCTGCGCGAGCTGAAGGCCCAGGCCAAGGGCCTGGACTACGAGATCGAGTCCGCCGAGGAGCGCATCAAGCTCTTCCTGCAGGACCACGCCAGCCTGACGGTCAACGGCAAGTCGGTGCTCACCTGGAAGACCCAGAGCACCAGCCGCTTCGATCAGACCGCCTTCAAGGAAGCCCACCCCGCGCTGTTCGAGCAGTTCAAGAAGACGAGCGAATCCCGCGTATTGCGCATCAAGTGACCCCGGAGCCCAGCATGTCCGCTACCGCCCTGAAAGCCGCCGCGACCGGCAATGTCGCCAACAACGGCCAGCCGAAGACGCTGGCCTCCCTCATGACCGACCCGAAGATCAAAGCCCAGATGGCCCTGGCGCTGCCGAAGCACATGACGGCCGACCGCCTGGCGCGCATCGCGCTCACCGAGATCCGCAAGGTTCCGGCCCTGGCCAAGTGCAACCAGGAGAGTTTCCTCGGCGCCGTGATGCAGTGCGCCCAGCTCGGTCTGGAGCCGGGCAACGCCCTCGGCCATGCCTATCTGCTTCCGTTCGGCAACGGCAAGGCCCGCGACGGCCTAGCGAACGTCCAGCTGATCATCGGCTACCGCGGCATGATCGACCTGGCGCGCCGCTCCGGGCAAATCGTCTCGCTGACTGCCCGCACCGTTCACCAGAACGACCAGTTCAGCTACCGCTACGGCCTGGATGAAGATGTTCAGCACGTTCCGGCTGAGGGCGAGCGCGGCGCCATGACCCACGTCTACGCCGTCGCCAAGCTGAAGGATGGCGGCGTGCAGTTCGAGGTCATGAGCAAGGCCGACGTCGACAAGGTGCGCGCCACCAGCAAGGCGTCCGGAAACGGACCGTGGGTCACCCACTACGAGGAGATGGCGAAGAAGACCGTCATCCGCCGGCTGTTCAAGTACCTGCCGGTCAGCATCGAGCTGCAGACCGCCGTCACCCTGGATGAGCGTGCCGACGCAGGGCTCGACCAGGACAACGCGTCGATCCTCACCGGCGAGTACAGCGTCGTCGATGACCAGCCGCTGGGCGACGCGCCGGAGGGCGTGAACACCGACACCGGCGAGATCACCGACCCGCAGGCCGGCAAGCACGGCGGCGACGATGAGCCTCCGCTTGACCTCGGGTAACCGGCCATGACCAGCCAGACCATCGAAGAGCAGTTCGACCGCGTGGAGGAGTTCACCAGCCTCCTCTGCGCGGCGGAGCTCAGCGCCGCCAACACCTGGGAAGAGCAGTTCACCGCCGACCTGCGCGCGAACTTCCAGCGCTACGGTGCGCGGATGTTCCTGAGCGAGTCCCAGCACACCACCCTCGATCGCATCGCCAACCAGTAGGAACCCGACCCCATGAGCCAGAACAACGCCGCTTTCCTCCACATGACCGCCGACACGCTCGGCAAGAGCCTGCTGCAGGGCCTGATTCAGGAAATCCGCATCCTGCCCGACGTCTGGCAGAAGCTGTCCGAAGCCAAACAGACCGACGTGATCGACCGCCTGGAGCAGCAGGTGCGCAATGCCGCCACCATCGCGGTGCACACCATTGCCGGCGCCGAGCGTGAAACGGTCTACGGCAAGCTCGAATCCATCGCGGCCAAGGACAAGATGAAGGCCGTGATCGTGGTGAACCACTCCAGCCCGAACAAGCACGACCTGCTGGACGCGGTGAACGAAGACTGCCTGCTGATCATCGGGGGCGCGGCCGAGTTCCTCGACGGCATGAAGGACGTGAAGGCCGATCCGGACCAGAACCCTCTGGACCTGAATGGCGGCGACCACGACATGGAAGACCCTGGCGCCTGGGGTGGCGAGCAAGCGGCAGACGACAGCGACGTCGTCGACGCCGAGTTCCAAGAGCTGCCGCAACTCACCGTCGAGCGCTTCGCCGGCCACACCCTGGGAGAGATCGCCATCGGCGTCGCCACCAAGAAGGACGTGTTCGATGCAGCCTGGCTGCAATCGCGCTTCGCCCTCACCACCGAGGAGGCCGAGCGCGTCGTTCTCCAGCTGCTGGACCAGGGCGTCATCGTGCTCGAGCAGGAGAACGAGGAATCCCGCGAACTGAACACATACCGCGTCATCAAGAAGCCGGGGGACATTGCCCTCGACCTGGAGTGAGCCATGCGCATCACGAAACTCGAAATCACCAACTTCCAAGGGCTGCGTCATGCGGCCCTTGATGTTTCTGCGCCGGTGCTCCTGGTGGCCGGCCACAACGGCGCCGGTAAGAGCAGCCTTCTGGACGCCATCTGCCACGCATTTACCGGCAAGCCTCGCCGCGTCGCGCAGAAGCAGCACATGAACCAGCTGATCACCGAGGGCGCCAAGAAGGGCGAGGCCCGCGTCGAGTGGTTGGATGCGGCCAATGAGGTACAGGTCTGCGGGGTGGCGCTGCCCACCGGCAAGGGCTCCCCCCTCACCGACTCGCCGTTCCTGCCCTACGTGCTCGACGCCAGCCGCTTCGCCGCGCTGGAGTCCAAGGAGCGCCGGAAGGTTCTGTTCGAGCTCAGCGGCGCCAGCGCCAGCCCTGCGGTAGTCGGCAAACGCCTGGAAGCCAAGGGCATGGACCTGAAGCTGTTCGAGAAGGTGAAGCCCCTGCTCCGCTCCGGGTTCCCGGCAGCCGTCGAGCAGGCCAAGGCCTACGCCAGCGAGGCGCGCGGCGCCTGGAAGGCGATCACCGGAGAGAACTACGGCAGCGAGAAGGCCATCGACTGGGCGCCCGAGCTGGTTGCCTCCGTGGTGACCGACGACCAGGTCGAAGAAGCCGGCAAGGCCCTGCAGGCGCTTGAGGACGATCTCGCCGAGGCCCAGCAGGCCCTGGGCGCCAGCAAGCAGGCCCGCACCGCTGCCGACAGCCGCGCCCGGCGCATCGCCGAACTGCGCGAGCTGGCCGAACTGGAGCCGCGCCGCCGCAACAAGCTCACCACCGACGAGCAGAGCCAGGACGAGTGGTCGGAGAAGGTCATGGCCGCCGAGCTGGCCTCGTCCGGCAGCGTGCCGCACCAGCCGCTGACCTGCCCCCACTGCCAGGGCGCGGTAGATCTGCAGGCCGGCACCTTGGTGGTGCACCAGCCGCCGGAGAAGATCGCTGATGCCGAGGCCGCCCGCCGGCTGCCGGAGTATCGCGGCTATCTGGCCAGCGCCCAGCGCGCCGTGGAGAACAGCCAGCGCGACCTGAACGAGTGCCTGGCTGCCGCCGAGCAGATCAAGGCCCTGGAAGCCGAGTCCGCCAGCGCGCCGACCACCGAGGCGATCGCCAACGGTGAGCAGGCCATCAACGAGCTGCGCCAGACCCGTGACGCGAGCCGCGCGAAGCTGGCCGCCCTGCAGGAAGCCCTGGACGCCGCCGCTCAGCGTGAAAGCTCGATCGCGAAGGCGCAGGCCGCGCACCAGGACGTGGTGGCGTGGACCGGCATGGCCGACGCGCTGTCGCCCACCGGCATTCCGGCGGAGATCCTCGCCGACGCTATTGGCCCGGTGAACGACACCCTGAAGCGCCTGGCCGGCACCGCAGGCTGGTCGCCGGTGGAGATAAGCGCCGACATCGACGTGACCTTCGGCGGCCGGCTCTACGGCCTGCTGTCCGAGTCGGAGCGCTGGCGGTGCGACGCGACCATCGCTCTGGCCATCGCGACGATCTCCGGCCTGCGCCTGGTCCTGCTGGATCGCTTCGACGTGCTGGACCTGCCGAGTCGCGGCCACGCCATCGCGCTGATGCGCGCCGTGACCTTCGACCGCGAGATCGACTCGGTGATCGTTGCCGGCACGCTGAAGGAGCAGATGGGCAAGACGCCGGAATGGCTGCAGGCGGTCTGGATCGACAAAGGCTATCTCGTCGATGACCAGCACCACCTCGCAGCCTGACCCTCAACACTGGCGCTGCAACGGCGCCCAGCACCACGAGCCGTCCCCTATGGAATGCAAGATCACCCCCTCTCGCCGGACGGAGGATGCTGCGCGCCTGGCCGCCCTGGTCGCAGCCTCTGGCATCCAGCCGGTACCGGTCGCCGGGTTCACCAGCGTGAAGCCGCTTCCGCCGCGCTCCGAGCGCATTGACCCCGACACAGTCCCGAAACGCCGCCGGCACGGACTCAGCCGCGCTGAGCGGCGCCTGCTGCGTCAGATCGCGGAGGCTCTATGAGCAAGCGAAAGCCCCACAACATGCGAGCGCGGCTGGAGCGATCCTGCCGCGCCCTGCTCAGCTCGAACCATGTGGCCGTCGTAAACCTCGACCCGAGCCAGCGCCAGGGCATGATCAACTGGAAGAACTGCAAGAACATCCCGCCCGGGCGGCAGATCGCCGACGCCATCTGCGATATCGCCCACCAATGGACGATCTACCTCAGCGCGTTCTGCATCGACCAGCGCGGGCAGCGCTACTACCGGTCGGTCGAGATCGCCCCGCAGGGCATATACCTGGTGAAGGACCTGGCCGACGCGATCGAGCACTCCTATCTGGAAGTGCGCAACGACTGCAACCCCAACCATCTGATCGGCTCCGGCTGGATCGCCATCCCCTCCGCCGTCTCGCTCGACGAAGACCAGGCCGCGCGCGTGTTTGACGCCGTTGGCGCCTGGGATCAGCAGAAGGCCGCATAACCCATCACCACGCCATCCGCAGCACTCGCGGTGCGGCGGCGCTCTACCTGGAGAAAGTCATGACTCGCGAAGAGGCCTACGACGCGGTTGCCAAGCTCGCCGCGGAGCACGCGCTGATCCTCCAGGGCTTCGGCGGCGTGCTGACCATCGTTCACCCGGAAACGCAGCGCGCTGAGGGCTTCGAGGAACACTGCCTGTACATGGCAGGCATGGGCCCGATGCCAGAGAGCAAGGGGAAGCCTAAGCCAGAGCCAGCTCCGCATAAGCCGAGAACGGACGAACAGCTCGACATCTTCAACGATACCAAGGAGCCCGCAGCATGATCAGCTACGGATCGGTCTGCAGCGGCATCGAGGCCGCGAGCGTTGCGTGGCACTCACTGGGCTTTCGCGCCGACTGGTTCGCCGAGATAGAACCCTTCCCTTGTGCCGTTCTGGCTCACCGCTGGCCGGGCGTCCCGAACCTGGGCGACATGACAAAGCTGGTCCGTCAGGTGCTGGCCGGCGCGATGAGGTATTGCCAATGGAAACCCAAGCCGAAACCCTCAACGAAGACGAGATTGCCGCCATCACCGGGTACCGGATACCGTCAAAACAGATCGAATGGCTCCGCAGGAATGGCTGGCAGCACGCACTCAGCGGTGCGCGGCGCCCCGTGGTAGGGCGCGTGTACGCGCGTCTCAAGCTGGCAGGCGTGAAACCCTCATCCTCCAATGCCGCGTCAGAGCCGTGGACGTTGGACCTTTCTCGCGTGGGGTAAGAGATGCGCCCGAAGAAACCAGCAAACCGTGACTTGCCGCCAAGGATGATCCGCCGGGTGCGCACGCTGAAATCGGGCCAGGAGTGGGTCGGCTACTACTACGCCGGGCGTGACGAGAAAGGTAAGCGCAAGGAAATCCCGCTGGGCACAGACCCTGACGAAGCTCGCGTGAAGTGGGCGCAGTTGGAGCGAACCAAGGTGCCGGCCACCGCCAAGACGGTCGGCGACCTGTTGCGACGCTACGACCGCGACGTGATCCCCGGCAAGGGCGTCAAGACCCAGAAGGACAACCGGAAGTGCTTGGTGCACCTTTTCCGAGCCTTCGATGACGCGCCGATGGAAGCGATCACGCCGGCTGTCATAGCGCAGTATCGGGACGGCAGGACCGCTCCCGTACGCGCAAACCGGGAGATAGCCCTGCTCTCACATGCATTCAACATGGCCAGGGAGTGGGGGATTTATTCGAAGGAGAACCCGGCGCGGGGCGTCAGACGGAATAAGGAGGCGCCGCGTGACGTGTATGTCACCGACGAGGTGTGGCAGGCAGTGTATAGCGAGGCACCGCGCGAGCTGCAGGTTGCAATGGACATTGCATACCTGACCGGGCAGCGGCCAGCAGACGTGCGGAAGATGCGGTGGTCAGAGGTGACGGACGATTTCCTCCTGGTCGGCCAGGGCAAGACCTCCATGAAGCTGCGGATTCGCCTCCACATCGACGGGCTACGCACCGGCCTGGGCCGGCTGCTCGATCAGCTGGACAAGTCGCGCCCTCATCTGATCACCACCGCCGAGGGAAAGCAGCTCACCGAGTCCATGTTGCGCCAGCGCTTCGAGCCAGCACGCAAGCGGGCGGCAGGGAAGGCGATGGAGAACGGCGACCCCGACCTGGCCGCCGCCATCATGCAGTTCCAGTTCCGCGACATTCGCCCGAAAGCGGCCTCGGAAATAGTCAGCCTGGAGGATGCATCCGACCTGCTTGGCCATACCACCCAGGACATGACGAAGCGCGTTTACCGGCGCGTCGGCAAGGTGGTGAATCCCGTGAAATAGCCAAGGGGTTGCGGAAATGACTCGAATAGTTGCGGAAACTGCACGTCTGAAAGTGGCGTAATCACCGCCTCTCCGAAGCACAAACGGCAGCCACTTCGGCTGCCGCTTGGGTTACTGCTTCACTCATCTATCTGGAGCCTTCCGGCTCAGGCGATACGCCCGAGCAGTTCACGCGCTTCCTGCTGCTGATTGTCGTTACCCTCGGCGAGTACTTCGTCGAGGATGTCGCGGGCGCCTTCGGTGTCGCCCATGTCGATGTAGGCACGCGCCAGATCCAGCTTGGTGGCCGCTTCGTCGGCACCGGAGAGGAAGTCGAACTCGTCCTCCTCGTCCGCGCCTTCAGCGGGAATCTCGAGCTCACTCGTCGCAAACGACGCATCCGGCTCCGACTCCAGCGCCGGCGACGAGACCTTGGACTCGTCAACGTCGCCCGCCAGACGATCCAGCTCGGCGCTGACCTCGTCGAGTTGAGCGGAGAAACTGTCGCCATCCCTGACCGGCTCGGGCTCATCACCCGGCAGGGAGAGGTCGAAATCATCCGGCAGATCGGCCAGCGACTGCGTCACACCCGCGTCCTTGTCGAAGGAAAACGCCTCCACGCCGACGCTGGACAGCGAGGCCGCGTCATCTTCCAGGCCCAACAGGAAGTTTTCTTCCGCGGAGGCCGGGGCGTCCTTGTCCAGATCGAGCGCAAAGTCAGCCAGGTCGTCGGACAGCGATACGTCCGCAGGCTTGGCAGCCGGTTCCTCGCCCAGATCGAGATCGAAGGCGAAGTCGTCGTCCGACTTGGCCGGCTCGGCGACCGGCGCATCGAACGCCAGGTCGCCGTCCAGGTCGAAGCCACTCAGCGACAGCTCATCGCTCTTGTCCTCGGCCGGCGCAACGGGCTTGCCGTCTTCCAGCTCGAGATCATCCAGCGCCAGATCGAAAGCGTCGTCGAGATCGCCGGGCAGGGAGGCCGGCTCGGCAACGGGTTCCGGCTGGGCCGGCGAATCCAGGGTCAGGTCGTCGAGGCTGAAGCTGTCGAACTCGTCGGCAGCCGCCACCGCGGCAGCGCCTGCGGCACCCACCGCAGCCAGTGCGACCATCCCCGGATAACGGGACTTCAACTGCTCGACCTGGCTGTCGGCGCCACCCATCTCGCGCAATTCGTTTTCCTGGCGGGCGAAACCTTCGCGGTCACCGATCTCGGCATACACCTCCATCAACTTGAGGCGCAGGTCGGTGCGTTGCGGCTCATCGTAGATGGCGCCCTGCAGCAACTCGGCGGCCTGATTGAAGCGGCCGTAGGCGATGTAGATATCCGCCTCGCCCAGGGCATCGCTGGTCTGCGCCGCGACTTGCTCGGGAGTCGATGCCACCGGAGCGGCCACTTCGGTGGCCGACTGAATATCGAGGGAGTCCAGGTCGGAGTCGCCAAGGGCGAGATCGCCGCCCAGGCCCTGCTCGTCCGCTTCGGACTCGGCGTCCAGTTGCTCGCGCTCCTGGGCGGCCCTGCGGCGGGAAATCACCATCAGCAGCACCAGCAGCGCCAACAGGGCACTGCCGGCGATAGCGCCCAGCCAGACGGGGTTGGCCAGGAGCTCATCGATGAAGCTCGGCGCGGGCTGTTCGACCGGCGCGGGAGTCGGGGCCTTCTGCGCTTCCGCCGGCTCGGGCGCCGGAGCGGGCTGAGCAGCCGGAGCAACCGGCGCACTCGCCTCGGGTGCGACCGGTGCGGCAGGAGCTACCGGCTCGGCGGGCTCGGCCGGTTCGGCGGGCGGAGCAGGCTCGGCGGATTGAACCGGAGCAGCCGCCTGATCGGGGGTTGCTGGCTGAGGAGCCGCAGCGGGCGCATCCGCCGCCGGAGCCTGGCCAGCGTCTTGCGGCGCCTTGCCAAGCTCGCCCTGCAGCTTCGCCAACTGGGCATCCTTCAGCTCGATGAGCTTCTGCAGCTTGTCCATCTGGCTCTGCAGATCACTCATGCGGCTTTGCAGTTCGTCGTTCTCGCGGCGAGTGCTATCCAGGCTTTCCTGGGTAACGGCCAGCTTGTCGGCAATGGCCTTGCCGTCCTTGTCGCCCTTGTCGCCACCCTTGGCCTTGCCGTCCTCGCCAGAGACCAGACGCAGGCTGTCCTTGCTCTCGGCTTGCGACGGAGCGGCGCCGGCGTTGGCTCGCGGGGTGGCGTCCAACTGGCGGGCGCCGCCGACCGGCAGGCTGCGTCCCTCGCGCCAGGCCGTGTGTTGCTGGTTGACCTCGGCGACGGCCTCGGGCTGCGAGCGGGACTTGATCTGCTCCGCATCCGGCAGGCGCAGCACCTGGCCGCTCTTCAGGCGGTTGATGTTGCCGCCGAGGAAGGCGTCGGGGTTGAGGTCCTGGATCGCCAGCATGGTCTGCTGGACCGATACGCTGTTGTTCGGGCGGGCGCGTGCGGCGATTTCCCACAGGGTGTCATTGCGACCGGTACGGTACTCGTTACCCTCCAGGCGACGGGGCGACGGGGCCTCCGCCGCAGCGGGGCGAGGGGCCGACACAGCGGCCGGACGCGACGCAACCGGCTGGCGAGCGATCGGCGCCGGAGCGGCACTGGGCGCGCGAGGCGCCGCGGCCGCGGCGGTTTGCGGGGAATACAGCGGCGGATCGAGCAGCACGGTGTACTCGCGCAGCAAGCGCCCATTGGGCCAGAGCACCTCGACCAGGAAGTTCAGGTAGGGCTCCTGCACCGGGCGGTCCGAGGTCACGCGAATGACGCTCTTGCCGTTCGGCTTGACGATGGGAGTGAACTTCAGCCCGGTCAGGAAGTACTGGCGGTCGACGCCCGCCTTGTTGAAGTCTTCCGGGGAAGCCAGCTTGGGGATCACCTCGCTCGAGGAAAGATCACGAACTTCGACCAGGTCGATCTCGGCATCCAGCGGCTGGTTCAGTGCCGAACGCAGGTGGATGTCTCCCAACCCCAGTGCATGCGCCATGCCCGTGGTCAATGCCGAAGCAGCCGCGATTGCCTGCACCAGTTTACGAAGCCGGATCATAATTTAATCCCTTGTTTTAATAGCTTTTTCTGGATTAGAACGATGTCTATCGGGTTGTCGCTGCCCATGATGCCCGCCGTTTTTACAGCTGGGCCTCCCCCTGTCAGCGCCAATCCCGGCCAGTATTGCCAAGCTAGAATACTTCTTCAAATATTCGGTAAGTATCTTTTACAGATAGTGTTTTATCAACAATTCGCCCAAGTTCACAGCATTTAGGGCGGCGCCTTTTCGCACATTATCTGACGCAATCCACAAATTCAGTTGGCACGAATTTGTCAGACCAAGACGCAGGCGTCCGACATAGACACTATCCTGCCCCTGCGCATCACCGATGACAGTCGGATAATCATCGTCAACCCGCTCGATGCCGGGCGCGGCATCCAGGGCGGCCTGCAGCGCGTCCAGCGAAAGCGGTGCGCCGGCGGTGATCGACAGCATCAGCACATCGCCGAAGAACACCGGCGCCAGGGCACAGGTAATGTCCAGCGCCCCCTCCAGCGCGGGGAACAGCGAAGACAGTTCCGCCGCCATGCGCCGCTCCAGGGCCGAATGGCCCTGCTCATCCACCGCACCGACCTGGGCCAGCATGTTGAAGGCGTATTGCCGATCGACGAGCTTCGGCTCCAGCGGACGGGCGTTGAGCAGTTCGGCGGTTTGCCGCGCCAGCTCCTGGACGCCCTCGCGCCCCAGCGCCGAGGCGGAAAGGCAAGCGGTGACGCTCAGTTGGCGAACGTCCAGCACATCCCGCAGCGCCGCGAGCACTTCGGCGACTTCCGCCGCCGGCGCACAGGGCGCGGCGATCCGTGCCGGCAGGCTGAGCGACTCCAGCACGTCAGCATTGGCTGCCGGAAACGCCACCACGGCCTGTTCGGCCAGCGCCGCGCCACTCAGGTCGATCACACTGCAGCCCGCCGCCAGCGCCAGGCCGGAGCACTCGAGAGCGGCATCGGCCGTGGTGGAGAGGAAGGCCATGCGGACCTTGGCGAAGTCGAAATCGGACAGTTTGCCGACGCGCAGGTTGCGCCCACGGAACGCCACCGACTTGCCGGCGGATTCGCCCGTGGCCAGCAGATACAGGGTGCCCACGGGAAAATCCCGCTCTTCCAGCAGCTCGACCAGTGCCTCGCCTACAAGTCCGGTGGCGCCTACTACGGCGATGTCGATGGTTTCAGGCATCCAGTGTCTCGCGATATCAGGAAAGAAAACTGCGCAGCACTTTACTTCCCCCCCAACGGCGAGGCAATCGAGCACCTCGCCACCTATCGCCGCACGATGGGCTATGGGTGCGTGACGCCCTCCGACGCCTGGGCGGCAATGACCGCCCCGGCTGGAGCCGATGCTGCGGGCTGCGCGGTGCCGGTGCCGGTGCCGGTGGAAGCCTCGGTGGGCTTGCCGGCCTTGTCCTGCTCCGCCAGCCGGGCGATCAGGCTGGCGATCTGCGCATCCTTCAGCTCGACCAGCTTGTTCAGCTTCTCCATCTGACTCTGCAGGTCGGCAATCCGGCTGCGCATTTCATCGCCTTCGCGACGGGCGCTATCGAGCCCCTCCTGAAGTACCGCCAGTTGCTCGGCGTCGGCCTTGTCCTTCTGATTCGCCGCGCGCCCCGACACCAGACGCAGGCTATCGCGCGCCTCGGCGCTGACCGGCGCCGCTCCCGCCTCGGTCTTTTTCCGCGCATCCATCTGCCGCCCCTGCGGCAACGCGACCTGTCGGCGCGCCTGCCACTCACCGTTCTGCGCCTGGATGCGCGCAACGGCCTGGGCATGACTCTGAGCCCGCGCCTGCTGCTCATTCGGCAGACGCAGCACCTGCCCCACCTTCAACCGATTGGCGTTGCCATCGACGAACGCATCGGGGTTCAGTTGCTGGATCGCCAGCATGGTCTGCATCACCGACACGCTGGAAGACGGGCGATTGTGCGATGCGATGTTCCACAGGGCATCGTTGCGCTGGATTCGATAGCTCTCCGACGGCGCCGATACCGCTGGCGACGGTGCGGCCTGGCGGGCCGGTGCGGCAAGCGGACGGGTTGCGACGGTCGCCGGCGGAGCCACCGGCGTGGCGACATAGCTCGGCGGATCGAGCAGCAACGTGAACTCGCGCACCAGGCGCCCCTGCGGCCACACCACCTGCAGCACGAAGTTGACGTAAGGTTCCTGAATCGGGCGCAGCGAACTGACGCGGATGGTCCCACGGCCGTTCTTGCCGATGTCCGAGCTGAAGCGCAGGCCGGTCACCAACTGGCTGCGGTCGACTCCCAGGCGGTCGAAGTCCTGCTGGGAAGCGAGGCCGACCACCACCTCGTCCGTACTCAGATCGCCCACGCCGCGCAGGTCGATGCTCGCCGACAAGGTCTGCCCAAGGACCGCGCGCGACGAGATCTCACCCAGCTCCAGCGCATCGGCGGTGCCTGGCAGGAAGGCCGAGGCAATGGCCGCCGCCAACAAGAATCCGTGAAACCGAGACATCCTCTCCCCCGCAGCAAGTATCCGATTGGCCGGCGCGAAAGGGCACACCGAAACCTGGACTGCGAGGATAGCGACTGGTTCCGAGCTGCTTTTACGGGTCCGTCACAGAACACCGCGAAATCAAGGGAGAGTTCCACCGACAGCGCGTACTTCGAGCGTTTTTGTGCGGGATATCACGTGACGCAGACAGCACGACGCCGGCACAGGGCCGGCGTCGTGGGTATCGCTGAAGGAGCGATCAACGCTCGAGCAGAATACGCAGCATGCGCCGCAGCGGCTCGGCGGCGCCCCACAGCAACTGATCGCCGACGGTGAAGGCGCCGATGTACTGCGAGCCCATGTTGAGCTTGCGCAGACGGCCGACCGGAACGCTCAGGGTGCCGGTGACGGCTGCCGGGGTCAGTTCGCGCATGCTGATCTCGCGCTGGTTGGGGACCAGCTTGACCCAGGGGTTGTGCTGGCTGATCAGACCTTCGATGTCGGTCAGCGGCACGTCCTTGTTCAGCTTGATGGTCAGCGCCTGGCTGTGGCAGCGCATGGCGCCGATGCGCACGCAGATGCCGTCCACCGGGATCGGGTTCTTGAAGCGACCGAGGATCTTGTTGGTCTCGGCCTGGCCCTTCCACTCTTCGCGGCTCTGGCCGTTGGGCAGTTCCTTGTCGATCCACGGGATCAGGCTGCCGGCCAGCGGCGCGCCGAAGTTCTCGGTGGGCATGGCGTCGCTGCGAATGGCCTCGGCGACCTTGCGGTCGATGTCGAGGATGGCGCTGGACGGGTTGGCCAGGTCATCGGCCACGGAGGCGTTGATGGCGCCCATCTGCTTGATCAGTTCGCGCATGTTCTGCGCGCCGGCACCGGAGGCCGCCTGGTAGGTCATGGCGCTCATCCACTCGACCAGGCCGGCTTCGAACAGACCGCCCAGAGCCATCAGCATCAGGCTGACGGTGCAGTTGCCGCCGATGTAGTTCTTCGCGCCGGCATCCAGCGACTGGTCGATGACCTTGCGGTTCACCGGGTCGAGGACGATCACCGCGTCATCCTGCATGCGCAGGCTGGAGGCGGCGTCGATCCAGTAGCCCTGCCAGCCGGCTTCGCGCAGCTTGGGGAAGACTTCGTTGGTGTAGTCGCCGCCCTGGCAGGTCAGGATGACGTCGAGGGTTTTCAGTTCCTCGATGCTGTAGGCGTCCTTCAGGGGGGCAATGTCCTTGCCAATGGACGGACCTTCGCCACCCACGTTGGAGGTGGTGAAGAACACCGGCTCGATCAGGTCGAAGTCCCGCTCTTCCAGCATCCGCTGCATGAGCACCGAACCGACCATGCCACGCCAACCGATCAGACCTACACGCTTCATCGCTACTACACCTTCATATATTTAGAGGGCCGTCGCTCCCGCTTTCCTGCAAGGGGCCGGGAGCGAGCGAACCGGAGAGATTACAGATTCCGCAGCGCGGCGACTACCGCATCGCCCATTTCGCGGGTTCCGACCTTGGTGCAGCCTTCGGACCAGATGTCGCCGGTCCGCAGGCCCTGGTCGAGCACCAGGCTCACGGCCTTCTCGATGGCGTCGGCGGCGGCGCCCTGGTTGAAGGTGTAGCGCAGCATCATCGAGACCGAGAGGATGGTCGCCAGCGGGTTGGCGATGCCCTGCCCGGCGATGTCCGGAGCCGAACCATGACAAGGCTCGTACATACCCTTGTTATTCGAATCCAGGGACGCTGAAGGCAGCATGCCGATGGAACCGGTGAGCATGGAAGCCTCATCCGACAGGATGTCGCCGAACATGTTGTCGGTGACCATCACGTCGAACTGCTTGGGTGCGCGGACCAGCTGCATGGCGGCGTTGTCGACGTACATGTGCGACAGCTCGATGTCCGGGTAGTCCTTGGCGACTTCCTCGACCACTTCGCGCCACAGCTGGCTGGAAGCCAGGACGTTGGCCTTGTCCACCGAGCACAGCTTCTTGTTGCGCACGCGGGCCATGTCGAAGCCTACGCGGGCGATGCGGCGGATTTCGCTCTCGCTGTACGGCAGGGTGTCGTACGCCTGGCGCTCGCCGTTCTCCAGCACGCGCTGCTCGCGCGGCTGACCGAAGTAGATGCCGCCGGTCAGCTCGCGGACGATGAGGATGTCCAGGCCGGCGACCACTTCGGGCTTCAGGCTGGAGGCATCGGCCAGTTGCGGGTAGAGGATGGCCGGACGCAGGTTGCCGAACAGGCCCAGTTGCGAGCGGATCTTCAGCAGGCCGCGCTCGGGGCGGATGTCGCGCTCGATCTTGTCCCACTTCGGGCCGCCCACGGCGCCCAGCAGTACGGCGTCGGAGTGGCGCGCGCGCTCCAGGGTCTCGTCGGCCAGCGGTACGCCGTGCTTGTCGATGGCGGCACCGCCGATCACGTCCTCGGTCAGCTCGAAGCCCAGGGCGAACTTGTCGTTGGCCAGCTCCAGCACCTTGACCGCTTCGGCCATGATTTCCGGGCCGATACCGTCGCCGGGGAGAACCAGAATCTGTTTGCTCATCTTTCTGCTCACTTTTTGAAAGTCGCTTGGCCAATAAAGCCGCTTGGCAAATAACGTAACGCCCCGGATGGCTCGCGCCATCCGGGGCGGT
Organism: Pseudomonas sp. MT3; assembly: GCF_054720805.1. Taxonomy (NCBI): domain Bacteria; kingdom Pseudomonadati; phylum Pseudomonadota; class Gammaproteobacteria; order Pseudomonadales; family Pseudomonadaceae; genus Pseudomonas; species Pseudomonas sp. MT3. The sequence goes on along the minus strand of NZ_JBTVPY010000009.1, from coordinate 142,449 downwards.
CAGAACCTTGAGATCAGCGCTCCGCCCAGAGCACCAGCACGTCGGTGCTGAAGGAACCCTCGGCGTCGATCTCGAAATACTCGCGCACCTCGTCGCCCATCGAAAGCTGCAGGGCACGAATGGCCTCGCGCATCACCTCGGGGGTGCGCATGCGCTCGACCCAGGAAGTGAACTCCAGACGCAGGCGCTGGCGCTTGACGGCGGTCACGGCGAGGCCGGCTTCGCCGACCAGGCGCGCCCACTCCGACGGGGAGTAGTCACGCACATGGCTGGTGTCGCGCAGGACCTCGACAGTCTGCAGATAGGTGTCCAGCAGAGGCAAGCCCGGCGCCGCGACGTCGATGAAGCAGACCACGCCATCCGGCTTGAGCACCCGGCGTACTTCGCGCAGCGCCTGGCCGACATCCCGCCAGTGGTGCGCGGAATAGCGGCTGAAGACGAAATCGAACTCGCCATCCTCGAACGGCAGCTGCTCGGCGGCGCCACAGCGGGTGGAGATGTTGCCCAACCCGCGCTCGGCGGCGGCCGAAGCCACCACGTCGAGCATCTGCTGGGACAGGTCGTAAGCCACCACCTCGCCGGCCAGCGGCGCGACGTTGAAGCTCACGTGCCCTGCCCCGCAACCCAGGTCCAGCACGCGCGCGCCGGTGGTCGCCGACAGTCGCTCGCGCAGCTGGGCGAATTCTTCGCCCTGGGCGTGTACGGCGCTGGTCAGGTAAGCGTTGGCCTGGGCGCCGAACTGGCGCTGGACCACTTGCTCGTGGCGACTCTCGGTCATGGCTTTCTCCTTATTAGGGTGCGCCGCCGCTCAGGCGTCGCGGAACAACCAGGGCTGGCTCTGCTTGTAGCCGGTTTCGAAACGGCGGATGGCGTCGGCGTCCTGCAGGGTCAGGCCGATGTCGTCCAGACCGTTGAGCAGGCAGTGCTTGCGGAACGCATCCACGTCGAAGCGGTACTGCTTGCCGTCCGGGCGGGTTACGGTCTGCGCGGCAAGGTCGACGGTCAGTTGGTAACCCTCGGTGGCTTCGCACTGGGCGAACAGCTCGTCGACTTCCTCATCCTTCAGGATGATCGGCAGCAGGCCGTTCTTGAAGCTGTTGTTGAAGAAGATGTCGGCGAAGCTCGGCGCGATCACGGTGCGGAAACCGTACTCGTCCAGCGCCCACGGCGCGTGCTCGCGGGACGAGCCGCAGCCGAAGTTCTCACGGGCCAGCAGCACGCTGGCGCCCTCGTAGCGCGGGAAGTTGAGGACGAAGTCCTGGTTCACCGGGCGCTTGGAGTTGTCCTGGTTCGGCTGGCCCACGTCGAGGTAGCGCCACTCGTCGAACAGGTTCGGGCCGAAGCCGGTGCGCTTGATCGACTTGAGGAATTGCTTGGGGATGATCTGGTCGGTGTCGACGTTGGCGCGGTCGAGCGGCGCGACGAGGCCGGTATGCTGAGTAAAGGCTTTCATTTATAGGTCTCCTCAGGCCTGCATCAATTCACGTACGTCGATGAAACGACCGGTCACGGCAGCCGCGGCGGCCATCGCCGGGCTCACCAGGTGGGTACGGCCACCGGCGCCCTGGCGGCCTTCGAAGTTGCGGTTGGAGGTGGAGGCACAATGCTCGCCGCTCTCCAGGCGGTCCGGGTTCATCGCCAGGCACATGGAGCAGCCCGGCTCACGCCATTCGAAGCCGGCTTCGATGAAGATCTTGTCCAGGCCTTCCTGTTCGGCCTGGGCCTTCACCAGACCCGAGCCCGGAACGACCAGCGCCTGCTTCACGGTAGAAGCGACCTTGCGGCCCTTGGCCACGGCAGCGGCGGCGCGCAGGTCTTCGATGCGCGAGTTGGTGCAGGAGCCAATGAAGACGCGGTCCAGCTGGATATCGGTGATCGCCTGGTTGGCGTTCAGGCCCATGTACTTCAGTGCGCGGGTGATGGAGTCGCGCTTGACCGCATCGGCCTCGGCCGCCGGGTCCGGCACGTTCTGGTCCACCGCCAGGACCATTTCCGGGGATGTCCCCCAGCTGACCTGCGGCTTGATGTCCTCGGCACGCAGCTCGACGATGGTGTCGAAGTGCGCATCGGCGTCGGAAACCAGGTCGCTCCAGGCTTCCACGGCCTTGTCCCAGTCACTGCCCTGCGGCGAGAACGGACGGCCCTTCACGTATTCCACGGTCTTCTCGTCGCACGCCACCATGCCGACGCGGGCGCCCGCTTCGATGGACATGTTGCAGATGGTCATGCGGCCTTCCATGGACAGGTCGCGGATGGCGCTGCCGGCGAATTCCAGGGCATGGCCGTTGCCGCCGGCGGTGCCGATCTTGCCGATCACCGCGAGCACGATGTCCTTGGCGGTCACGCCGAAGGGCAGCTTGCCTTCCACGCGGACCTGCATGTTCTTCATCTTCTTGGCGACCAGGCACTGAGTGGCGAGCACATGTTCGACCTCGGAGGTGCCGATGCCGTGGGCCAGCGCGCCGAAGGCGCCGTGGGTCGAGGTGTGCGAGTCGCCGCAGACCACGGTCATGCCCGGCAGGGTCGCGCCCTGCTCCGGGCCGACCACGTGGACGATGCCCTGGCGGACGTCGTTCATCTTGAATTCGAGGATGCCGAAGTCGTCGCAGTTCTCGTCCAGGGTCTGGACCTGGATGCGCGACACTTCGTCGGCGATGGCCGCGAGGCCGCCCTTGCGCTCGACCTGGGTGGTCGGCACGTTGTGGTCCGGGGTGGCGATGTTCGCATCGATGCGCCACGGCTTGCGGCCGGCCAGGCGCAGGCCTTCGAAGGCCTGCGGCGAGGTCACTTCGTGGAGGATGTGACGGTCGATGTAGATGAGCGACGAACCATCGTCACGGCGCTTCACCTCGTGCATTTCCCAGAGTTTGTCGTAGAGCGTCTTGCCGGCCATCAGAGAATCCTCATCAGCGTCTTTCTATGCCCCTTGGGCTTGTGGGGATGATGCTATGGAATGGAGCCGAATAACTCAAATTCATATTTTTTATCCAAAGGATTCCCACAAGGAATACTGTGCGTTATAAAAGCCGGGCGCCGCTTCCAGAGCGCAGGGAGTCGACATGGACCTGACCAGCCTCAACACCTTCCTCGCCATCGCCGAGTCCGGCAGCTTCTCCGAAGCCGGCGAGCGCCTGCACCTGACCCAGCCGGCGGTGAGCAAGCGCATCGCCGCCCTGGAGAGCCAGTTGGGCGTACGCCTGTTCGACCGCGTCGGCCGCGAGGTGACCCTCACCGAGTCCGGCCGCGCCCTGCTGCCGCGCGCCTACCAGATCCTCAGCGTGCTGGACGACACCCGCCGCGCCCTGACCAACCTGAACGGTGAAGTGAGCGGCCGGTTGGTCCTGGCCACCAGTCACCACATCGGCCTGCACCGCCTGCCGCCGCTGCTGCGCGCCTTCACCAAGGCCCACCCGCAGGTGGCGTTGGACATCCAGTTCTGCGACTCGGAAGTGGCCTACGAAGAAATTCTCCACGGACGCGCCGAGCTGGCCGTGATCACCCTCGCCCCGGAAACCGCCGAACCGGTACGCGCCGTGCCGGTGTGGGACGACCCGCTGGACTTCGTCGCCGCCCCCGAGCACCCGCTGTCGGTGCAGGGCCCGGTGTTCCTCGCCGACGTGGCGCGGCACCCGGCGGTATTCCCCGGCGGCAACACCTTCACCCACCACATCGTGCGACGCATGTTCGAGGCCGAGGGCCTGACGCCGAACATCGGCATGAGCACCAACTACATGGAGACCATCAAAATGATGGTCTCCATCGGCCTGGCCTGGAGCGTGCTGCCGCGCACCATGCTCGACGACAGCGTCGTACGCCTGCCGCTGCAGGATATCCAGCTCAGCCGCCAGCTGGGCTACATCCTGCATACCGAGCGCACGCTGTCCAACGCCGCGCGAGCCTTCATGCGTCTGCTCGACGCCCAGGCAGCCGGGCTTGCGCCTGCCGCGGCCTAACCTCTATTGTTCTGGCATAACTAGAAGAACAAGGGGCCTGAATGCCCGTCCGCACGTCACGCCGAGACCGCCTTGTAAGCGGTCCCGGTTTCTGTCCGGGGAGCGACGCATGACCCAGCACTCCCCGTCCCTGCCCGAATCCGACGGCCAGGACCAATTCGCCAAGGCCTTCCACACCGGCCCCGACGCAATGGTCATCAGCGACCGGGACAGCGGGCGCTTCCGCGAGATCAACGCCAGCTTCACCGAGCGTTTCGGCTGGAGCCGCGAAGAGGCCATCGGCCGCACTTCGCTGCAACTGGGTATCTGGCGCAGCCTGGACGAGCGCCAGCGGATGCTCGACAGCATCGACGCCGAGCAACGCATCGACGGCTTCGAAGTCACCCTGCTCACCCGCGCGGGCGAAGAACGCAGCGCCCGCGTCTACGGCTGCCAGATCGAACTGCAGGGCCACATCTGCCTGGTCCTGACCATCCGCGACGTCACCCGCCTGCGCGCCCAGGAACAGGCCCTGCGCGACAGCCAGGAACGTCTCGACCTGGCGCTGGACTCCGCCCAGCTGGGCATCTGGGACTGGCACATCCCCTCCGGGATGCTCTACGGCTCGATCCGCGCCGCCGTGCTCCACGAATTGCCGGCGCAGGACTTCCACGGTCCCTTCGGCGAGTTTTTCGCCTGCGTCGACGAGACCGATCGCCGGCGCATGCGCCAGGCTTATGCGCGCCTGGCCAAGGGACCGGACAACGACTACCAGTTCACCTACCGCGCCCAGTTGCAATCCGGCGAAGTACGCTACCTGGAGAGCCGCGCGCGGCTCTACCGTGACACCGAGGGCAAGCCGCTGCGCATGGCCGGCACCCTGCTCGACATCACCGAGCAGGTCATGCGGGAGCGCACCCTGGAAGCCTCCGAGGAAAAATTCGCCAGCCTGTTCCAGGGCAGCCCGGATCCGATCTGCGTCTCGCGGGTGCGCGACGGCGAGTTCATCGAGGTCAATCCGAGCTTCTGCAGCACCTTCGGCTGGCGGGCCGAGGAGGTCATCGGCCATTCCTCGCACCTGATCGCCTTCTGGGCCGATCATCGACTGCGCGAGCGGCTGTTCGAGCAACTGATGCGGGACCATTCGCTGCAGAACGCCGAAGTGCAGTTCCTCACCCGCGAAGGCCGGAGCATCACCTGCATGGTCGCCAGCCGGCTGATCTGGGTCGACCGCCAACTGTGCATCCTCTCCACCTTCCGCGACGTCACCCGGCGCCAGCAGGCGGAAACGGAACTCAAGGCCAGCCAGGAGAAGTTCGCCAAGGCGTTCCACTCCAGCCCCGACGCCATCACCATCACCGAGCGCGACAGCGGCCGCTACATCGAGGTCAACGAAGGCTTTCACCGCCTGACCGGCTATCGCCCCGAGGAAGTCACCGGACACACCTCGCTGGAGCTCAACATCTGGGGCGACCCGGAGGAGCGAACCAAGCTGCTGGCGGCCCTCGACCGCGACGGCTACGTGCACCACCTGGAGATGTGCGGCCGCCACCGCGACGGTCATACCAAGACCGTGGACGTCTCGGTCGAACCCATCGACCTGGGCGGCACCGCCTGCCTGCTGCTCACCGCCCGCGACACCAGCGAGCTGCGCGAAGCGGAAGCGCGCATCCAGCACCTGGCCTACCACGACGCCCTGACCGACCTGCCCAACCGCGCGCTGCTGATGGACCGCCTCAAGCAGCAGATCGCCCTGCTGCAGCGCCACAACCTGCGCGGCGCGCTGCTGTTCCTCGACCTGGACCACTTCAAGCACATCAACGACTCGCTGGGGCACTCGGTGGGCGATGCCATCCTGCAGATGGTCACCGCGCGCCTGGAGGCCAGCGTACGCCAGGAAGACACCGTGGCGCGGCTGGGCGGCGACGAGTTCGTGATCCTGCTCACCGGCATCGATGGCAGCCGCCTGGAAACTGCGCGCCGCGTGCGCCAACTGGCCGAAAAACTGCGCGACCTGCTGGCCGAGCCCATGCTGCTGGACGGGCACCGCCTGCAGATCACCCCGAGCATCGGCATCGCCCTGATCCCCGATGACGGCGCCACTCCCGAGGACCTGCTCAAGCGCGCCGACATCGCCATGTACCGCGCCAAGGACGCCGGACGGAACACCGTGCAACTGTTCCACGCCTCCATGCAGAAGGCTGCCAGCGAACGCTTGCGCCTGGAAAGCGGCCTGCGCATGGCCATCGCCCGTCGCGAGTTCAGCCTGCACTACCAGCCGCAGATCGACTCCCGCGGCGGGCGCATCGTCGGCGCCGAAGCTCTGTTGCGCTGGGAACACCCGACACAGGGAGCGCAATCGCCTGCCAGCTTCATTCGCGTGCTGGAAGACAGCGGGCTGATCATCGCCGTAGGCCACTGGGTCATCGAGGAGGCCTGCCACACCTGCGCGCGCCTGCTCGCCGAAGGACGGATCGACATCGAGGACTTCTGCCTCAGCGTGAACATCAGCCCCCGGCAATTCCGCCAGAACGACTTCGTCGAGCGTGTCCTCGACAGCCTGGACAAGGCCGGACTCCCCGCCCGCCTGCTGAAGCTGGAGATCACCGAAGGGATCGTCATCCAGCAACTGGAGGACACCATCGCCCGGATGCAGCGCCTGCGCCAGGCCGGGGTGCGCTTCGCGATGGACGACTTCGGCACCGGCTACTCCTCGCTCACCTACTTGAAGCGCCTGCCAGTGGACAGCCTGAAGATCGACCAGAGCTTCGTGCGCGATGCGCCCAACGACAGCAATGATGCGGAGATCGTCCGCGCAATCATCGCAATGGGCCACAGCCTGGGCCTGGAACTCATCGCCGAAGGCGTGGAAACCCCGGAGCAGCTGGCCTTGCTGGAGGAACAGGGCTGCCACCTGCACCAGGGCTACCTGTTCAGCCGGCCCGTGCCACTGGAAGCCTTCATCGACCTGCTTCCGCCCCGGGACGGGCAAGGGGCGCCCTGAGGCGCCCCGCTCGGTCAGCCGGCCGGGCGCAACTCCGACATCACCACCATCACCTGCGCCTCGTCCGCCTCGCCGTCGTTCAGATAAAGATGGCCGACACTGCTGTCGAAGTAAGCCGTCTCGCGCAGGCCGATGCTCACCGACTCGCCCGTCTCGAACTGGATGCGCACACGCCCGGACACCACCAGGGCGAACTCCTGGCCGGGGTGGCGGACGAAATCATCGAAGTCCCCCACCTCGCGGGCGAAGATGCGCGCATACAGCGGGGTCATGCTGCGCTGCGGAAAGTCGCCGGCGATCGGGTAGTACTCGTAGCCGCCGGTGTCGTAGCCGGCGGCATCATCGACGCGGGTCTTCACGAAGGTCTTCAGCCCGGCCTGGGCCCCGACGGACGGTAGCGGGCGGAACAACTGGGCGATATCCACCTGCAACGCGCGGGCCGCTGCCGCCAGCTTGTCATAGCTCACCGCGACCTGCGCCAGCTCCATTTTCGACAACGTGGAAACCGCCACGCCAGACAGGTCGGAGAGCTGTTTCAAGGTCAGCTTCTGTTGCTTGCGCACGGCCCGCAGGCGCGCGCCGACTTCGTTCCGGTCCAGTTGCTGTGGCTTGGGCAGGGCTTGGGCGGTTTCGCTCATGGGACATCTCGGAAGTGGGTGCGGAAAGTTTACCGGGCCTTGCCTTTACCGCAAAAATTCTCATATCTTAGATTTCTCACATAAGAGAAAGCCTGTAAAAGGTCCTTGCCGTGAAACCATTCGACATCGTCATCATCGGCGCCGGTATTGCCGGCGCCTCCCTCGCCTACCGCTTGAGCGAAACCCACCGAGTGCTGGTGCTCGAGCGCGAAGAGCAGCCCGGCTACCACTCCACCGGGCGCTCCGCCGCCATGTTCATGGAGGCCTACGGAACGCCGCAGATCCAGGCGCTGACCCGCGCCAGCCGGGCCTTCTACGAGAACCCGCCAGCCGGCTTCAGCGAGCACCCGATCCTCACTCCGCGCGGCTGCCTGTACGTCGGCGGCCCGGAACACGTCGAGCTGCTCAAGCAGGCCGAGGCCACGCCCGGGGTGGAGCGCATCAGCACCGAACGGGCGCTGGAGTTCCTCCCCTGCCTGCGCGCCGACGCCATCGCCGGTGCGCTGTACGAACCCGACGCCCGCGACCTCGACGTGCATGCGCTGCACCAGGGCTACCTGCGCGCGCTGCGCCAGCGCGGCGGCGAACTGCGCTGCAACCGCGAACTGCTATCGGCAGGATTCGCCGACGGGCTGTGGACGCTCGAACTGAGCCAGGGCGAAACCGTCCAGGCCGCGCAACTGGTCAACGCCGCCGGCGCCTGGGCCGATCACGTGGCCGAGCGCTGCGGCATCCGCCCGATCGGCCTGCAGCCCCGCCGCCGCACCGCCTTCACCTTCGCCGTCCCCGAGGGTGTGGACGTCAGCCACTGGCCGACAGTGATCGGCATCGACGAGAGCTTCTACTTCAAGCCCGACGCCGGCCAACTGCTCGGCTCGCCCGCCAACGCCGACCCGGTGGAGGCGCAGGACGTCCAGCCCGAAGAACTCGACATCGCCCTGGGCATTCACCACATCGAGGAACACACCACCCTGGCGATCCGCCGGCCGAACCACAGCTGGGCCGGCCTGCGCTCCTTCGTCGCCGACGGAGACCTGGTGATCGGCCAGGACGCGCAGAACCCGGCGTTCTTCTGGCTGGCCGCCCAGGGCGGCTACGGCATCCAGTCGGCCGACGGCGTCTCCTGCCTGGCCCAGTCGTTGCTGCTCGGCCAGCCGCTCCCCGAAACCCTGCGCCAGGAAGGCGTTGATCCCCTGCGCCTGAGCCCGGCGCGCTTGCGTTGAGTCCTACCGGAGGCAATCCCATGAGCGATATCCAGCGTTACCCCAGCCCCCTGCCCTTCCCCTTCTCGCGCGCGGTCAAGGCCGGCGGCTTCCTGTTCCTGTCCGGGCAAATCCCGATGAGCGCGGACGGCCAGGTGGTGAAGGGCGACATCCAGACCCAGGCCGAAGCGGTGATGACCCGCATCGCCGAGAGCCTGGAAGCCTGCGGCGCGAACTTCTCCCAGGTGGTGAAGGCCACCGTGTGGCTGTCCGACATGGCGCACTTCGCCGGCTTCAACGAGGTGTACCAGCGCTACTTCGACCAGGGCCTGCCGGTACGCTCCTGCGTGGCTTCGGCGCTGGCGCTGGGAGTGGACGTCGAAGTGGAAATCCAGGCCTTCGTCGGCGAAGCATGATCCTTGCGGTTCCGCACCGGGCGGGGCCGCTTCCATAACAACAACAGAGTCTCGATCATGAAAACCAGTCTCAAGCTCGGCGGAGCATACATCGGCCTGGTGGTGGGCGTCGGCTTCGCCTCGGGCCAGGAGATCCTCCAGTTCTTCGGCGGATTCGGCATCATGGGCCTGGCAGGCGCCGCGGTGGCGCTGGCGCTGTTCGCCTTCCTGCTGATGAACCTCTACCAGATCGGCAGCCGCCTGCAGACGCAGTCGCACAAGGAAGCGATGGAGTTCATCTGCGGCAAGCCGCTGGGCCGCGTCGTCGACCTGATGCTGACCTTCTTCCTGTTCGGCACGATGGTGGTCATGTTCGCCGGCGCCAACTCGTCCTTCGAACAGCAACTGGGCATCGGCCACTCCATCGGCGGCATCGTCCTCGGCGTGCTGACCATCATCACCGTGTGCCTGGGCCTGAAGCGGGTGATCACCCTGATGAGCCTGATCACGCCGGTGCTGATGGTCATCGTGGCGATCATCGCCATCTACGCCCTGACGCATATCCAGAAGCCGCTGGCCGAACTGGAACAGATCGCCCTCGCCCTGCCGCACCCGGCGCCCAACTGGCTGCTCAGCGCCTTCCTCTACGTGTCCTACAACGTCGCCGCCACCGCGGCCGCCGTGGTGGTGATGGGCAGCAGCGTGGCCAACCTGCGCAAGGCCGGCCTGGGCGGTGTGATCGGCGGAGCCGGGGTCGGCGTGCTGATCCTGGCGATGGCCCTGGTGATGCTGGTGCAGATCGATGTGATCGGCGACAGCGCCATTCCCACCCTGCTGCTGAGCAACCACATTGCGCCGTGGTTCGGCGACGTGATGCTCGCCCTGTTGCTGGTGAAGCTCTACTGCACCACCAGCGGCTTCGCCTATACCCTGGCCGCGCGTTGCGCCGCCTACGGCGTGCCCTTCCGCGTGGCCACCGTGGCCGCCGTGGTGCTCGCCTTCATCGGCAGCCAGGTCGGCTTCGTCAAGCTGGTGGGGATCGTCTACCCGGTAATGGGCTACCTGGGCTTCGTACTCATGGTGGCGATCATCATCGCCTGGTGGCGCAATCGCTCGGCGCCGCTGGGGCAAAACGCCTGATCGAGGCACAAACGAAAACGCCCGTCTCTTTCGAGACGGGCGTTTTACCATGCGGCTACGACTCGGCTATCGCCGAGACGATACTCAGCCTTCGATGGCCGGACGCTGGCCGTTGATGGCGATCCGCTTGGGCTTGGCTTCTTCCGGGATGATGCGCACCAGCTCGACGCTCAGCAGGCCGTTCTTCAGCGACGCGCCCTGGACCTCGATGTGGTCGGCCAGGCGGAAGGACAGCTTGAAAGCACGCTGGGCGATGCCCTGGTGCAGGTAGGTGACGCTCTCGGAAGCCTTCTCGCGTTTGCCGCCGCTGACGGTTAGCACGCTGCGCTCCACGTGCAGCTCCAGGTCTTCTTCCTGCAGGCCGGCGGCGGCGATGACGATGCGGTACTGGTCGTCACCATGCTTCTCGACGTTGTAGGGCGGGTAGGAACTGCCGCTTTCGCTGCGCAGGGCGGATTCGAACAGATCGTTGAAGCGATCGAAGCCGACGGACTGGCGGAACAGCGGGGCGAGGGAAAGGACGTTGCTCATGCGAATCTCCTGAAATTTTCAGCAAGGTATGATCTGGAGCCTGACTTCAGAACTCCGCTGCGGGACCCGTCTTCGGCTTCCCGCAGGAACATAGATTGGGCTGTGGAAATCCATTTCAAGCCCCCTTCGCAACAGGAGATGATCGATGGCCCAGGTCATGCTGATCACCGGCGCCAGTCGCGGCATCGGCGCCGCCACCGCGCTGCTCGCCGCCGAGCGCGGCTTCACCGTGGCACTCAACTATCGCCGCGAGCGTGAAGCGGCCGAGGCGCTGGTGGCGCGGATCACCGCCGCCGGCGGAACAGCGCAAGCCTTCGCCGCCGACGTGGCGAACGAGGCGGACGTGCTGCGTCTGTTCCACGAAGTGGACGACGCGTTCGGTCGCCTCGACGTGCTGGTGAACAACGCCGGTATCCTGGAACGTCAGATGCGCCTGGAAGACATGGACGTGGCGCGCCTGCAGCGGGTGTTCGCGGTGAACGTCACCGGCACCTTCCTCTGCTGCCGCGAGGCGGTGAAGCGCATGGCGCGCCGGCATGGCGGCAACGGCGGGAGTATCGTCAACGTCTCGTCAATGGCCTCGCGCCTGGGTTCGCCCAACGAGTACATCGACTACGCGGCGGCCAAGGGGGCGGTGGACAGCCTGACCATCGGCCTGGCCAGGGAGGTGGCCGGCGAAGGCATCCGCGTGAATGCCGTGCGGCCGGGGCTGATCAGGACCGAGATCCACGCCAGCGGCGGCGAGCCGGGGCGCGTGGAGCGACTGCAATCGGCGATTCCCCTGGGCCGGGGCGGCGAAGCGGAGGAAGTGGCACGGTCGATCCTGTTCCTCGCGTCGGAGGAATCCAGCTACAGCACCGGCGGGTTCATCGACGTCAGCGGCGGGCGCTGACTCGGCGTTGTCCTGGGCCACGCTTTTGTAGGAGCGAGCTTGCTCGCGAACCGCCCAACGCCGGCGCATCTGGATGGACCGCGTTCGCGAGCAAGCTCGCTCCTACGAAGAGCAACCCGGCATCAGGCCGCTTCTTCGATCTCGACCTGCATCATCCGGTCGATCACTTCGCAGTCATGCTCGCGCCGCACCCGGGCGAACAGCTCCACCGCTTCGGGATAGCTGCGGGTGAGCATGCCCAGCCACTGCTTCAGGCGTCCCGGCGCATAGCGCGGCGCCAGCTTGCGCCGGGCCTGGCGCCAGAAGTCGTCGAGCAGCACGCGCACTTCCGACCAGGGCATCGGCACCACTTCGCGGCCGTCGCGCCAGGCGGCGATCTGCCGGGCGAGGTCCGGGCGGGAAACCAGCCCGCGACCGAGCATGATGTCCGCCACGCCACTGATGGAGCGGCAGCGGTGGTAATCCTCGAGCGTCCACACCTCGCCGTTGGCGAACACCGGCACCTTCACCGCATCGGCCACCCTGGCCACCCACTCCCAATGGGCCGGCGGCTTGTAACCGTCGGCCTTGGTCCGCGCGTGCACCACCACATGGGCGGAACCGGCATCGGCCAGGGCACGGGCGCAGTCGATGGCGCCGTCCGGACTGTCATAGCCCAGACGCATCTTCGAGGTCACCGGAATGTGGGCCGGCACCGCGCGGCGCACCGCCTCGATGATGCTGAACATCAGCTCGGGTTCTTTCAACAAAACCGCGCCGCCACGGGAGCGATTCACGGTCTTGGCCGGGCAGCCGAAGTTCAGGTCGATCACCGGGGCGCCCAGCTCGCAGGCCTGCACGGCGTTCTCCGCCAGCAACTGCGGATCGGAACCGAGCAGTTGCACACGCATCGGCACGCCGGCGCGGGTGCGGCTGCCATGCGCCAGCTCCGGGGCAAGCGCCAGGAAGGACGACGGCGGCAGCAGGCGGTCATTGATGCGGATGAATTCGGTGACGCACCAGTCGATGCCGCCGACGCGGGTCAGCACATCGCGGAGGATGTCATCTACCAGCCCTTCCATCGGGGCCAGGGCAATCTGCACTGGGGAATCTCGGCTATGGCGAAGGGCGCGGATTGTAGGGAATGCGCCGCGCCGGGAAAAGCACGGCGCGACGGATCACGCGCCGCTGGCGACGGTTTCCGGCGACAGCAAGGCGCGGCCGTAACCCTCGATGAACTCCGTCGGCATGCGCCTGGGCTTGCCGGTGGACAGTTCGATGCAGACGAAGGTGGTCTGCGCGCACAGCAGGGTCAGTGCATCGGCAGGCCGCACCAGCTGGAAATGCCGGGTCATCCGCAGGCGCTGGTCGGACTCGACGATCCAGGTGCCCAATTGCAGCTCATCGCCTTCATAGGCGGCGGCCAGGTAATCCACCTCATGCCGCACCACGGCCATCGCGCGGTCCAGCCGGCGGTACTCCACCAGATCCAGCCCCAGGCTCTGCGAGTGGCGCCAGGCGCAGCGCTCCAGCCAGCTGACGTAGACGGCATTGTTGGCATGGCCGAGACCGTCGATGTCTTCCGCCTTGACCACGATGTCGATGACGAACGGATCGGGCAACTGCCAACTCATGAAGAATGCTCCAGGCTTGCGGCCAGCTCGCGCGCTTCGATGGCCAATTGAGTGATCTGATCCCAGGCGCGGGCGCGCACCAGGCTGGGCGGCGCAATCCAGGTGCCGCCGACGCAGGCGACATTGGGCAGGCGCAGCACGTTGAGCAGGTTCTCCTGGGTGATGCCGCCGGTCGGGCAGAAGCGGATGCCGGAGAACGGCGCCTTCAGGCTCTTGAGCATCTTGATCGCGGCATTGCCGTCGGCGGGGAACAGCTTCAGCGAGCGGTAACCGTACTCCAGCGCCACCAGCACCTCGGAAGGCGTCATCACGCCCGGCAGGAAAGGCATCTTCGCATCTTCCGCTGCCGCCACCAGTCGCGGCGTGCAGCCCGGGCTGACGGCGAACTGCGCACCGGCATCGCGGGCTTCCTGGAATTGCTCGGTGTGGATCAGGGTACCGGCTCCGAGGATCATCTCGGGCAGCTCACGGCGGATTTCAGCGAGGGCATCCAGCGCCTGCGGCGTGCGCAGGGTCACTTCCAATACCCGCACCCCGCCGTCATGCAACGCGCGTGCGAGATCCCCCGCCAGCGCCACATCCTCGATCACCAGCACCGGCATGACCGGGCGCGCCTGTTGCAGCACCCAATCCATCGACAGACTCATGCGTTCCCCCCAATCAGCCACCCGCGTACGCAAGACCTCGCGCCCAGGCCGGGGCGGCCGGAAATGTCCGGAAGTCTACGCCACGCCGCCAGGCCTGACGACCCGCACCGGGCCATCCCCCAACGAAAACGGCGGCTCACGGCCGCCGTCATCGCACCGCCGGATGACTCAGGATGCCAACGCCAGCGCGAGTGGCTCATCGACGCCTTCCAGCAACTCCAGCACCGCCTCCGACAGCGCGATCTCGGCCAGCACGCGATGGTGCCCGCCGCTCGGCAGCCGCAGCAACCGGCTGCCTGGCCAGGACTCGTGGATGGCGACGGACTCCGCCACCCGTACCTGACGATCATCCTCGGCATGAACCACCAGCCCCGGCATGCCCAACTCGTAGCGCGCCACGTCCAACTGCCTGGCCGGAATGCCCGCCTGCCGCTCGACCTGGCGAATGAAGCTCGCACGCGCCTCCGGCGGCAGGCCGACATAGCGAGCGAAACCACGCAGCACGGTGAGGACCTTGCTCGGCGCGGCGATGGTCACCAGGGTCTCGGTGCGCAGCCCCATCTGGGTCGCCAACAGCGCACTGGCACCGCCCAGGGAATGGCCGATCACCGCGCGCAGGGGCGGCAGCTCGCCGGCCGCCTCCAACAGGGCACGGGCGAACAGCACGACATCCGCCTCGCTGCCCGGCGAGCGGCCGTGGGCCGGACCGTCGAGGGCAATCACCCCGTAGCCGGCGCCGACCAGCTTCTCGATCAGCGCGGCGAACTGCGTCGGACGCCCCGCCCAACCGTGCATCAGCAGCACCGCCGGCCCCTCGCCCCAACGCAGCGCGGAGAGACCGAAGCGCAGGGTGATGCGCTCGGAACTGGCCAGCAGCGGCAGCTCCCAGTCGCGCGGCGGCAACTCATGGGGCGTCATGAACAGCTGACGCATGCGCCCCGCCGCCCATTGCGGCGCAACGCGGCCCAGGGTGGCGTTGATTCCTCGAACCCAGTTCAGACTGCTCATTTTCCGTACCTCCTCAGATCACCGCTTTTTTCGCGGCACGCAGGACACGATCGGACAGGTCGCCCTTGCCCAGGGCACGGGCCAACGCCAGTCCGCCAATCATCAGGGCCATATCGCTGAGCACCGCGTCGATTTCCTCCGGGCGCCCGGCAAGGCTCGCCACCATCAGTTCCACATGCTCCTCCAGGGCGGCGCGAAAGCCTTCCGGCAGGTGCGCCACTTCGCTCAGGGAACTGGGGATAGGACAGCCTTCGTCCTCGGTGTCGCGGTGCTTGCGCGACAGGTAGAACTGCGCCGCCAGGGCGCGACGCTCGGCGAAGCTCAGTTGCGGGTCGAACGTCTTCAGGCCGACCCGGCGCTTGCTCAGCAATTGGCGGAAAGCCTCGAGCATCAGCGCATCCTTGCTCTCGAAGTGCGCATAGAACCCCCCCACGGTCATCCCCGCCGCCGCCATCACCTCGCCGACGCTGGGGTCGACCGGGCCGCGCTTGAGCAGCGCATGGGTGGCGGCGGAAAGGATGCGTTCGCGGGTCTGGGCCTTCTTGTCGCTCATGTCTGGCTTCTCACTCGGATAAATATTATGGGTGAAATATTATTACCATAATAAAAATCGGCAAGCCAAAAGTGCGACCACTGGTCGGGAGAACGATTTTCGGAAGGTAGAAAAACAAAAGGGCCACTCGAAAACTGAGTGGCCCTATAGGCACCGCAGAGCGGTAAAAATGGCGTCCCCTAGGGGACTCGAACCCCTGTTACCGCCGTGAAAGGGCGGTGTCCTAGGCCACTAGACGAAGGGGACATATCCTTCGAAGAAACCCACCCTATGGTGGATTCTGGCTTCATCCCGAATGGGAAATTGGTGGAGCTAGACGGGATCGAACCGTCGACCTCTTGCATGCCATGCAAGCGCTCTCCCAGCTGAGCTATAGCCCCAGATCACTCTGGCTGACGACGCGAACGCACCGTCGCTGGATAGTGGCGTCCCCTAGGGGACTCGAACCCCTGTTACCGCCGTGAAAGGGCGGTGTCCTAGGCCACTAGACGAAGGGGACGCAAAACCTTCGATTTCAGCTCCGCCCGGATCGACGAAACTTACTGGACTCTCTGTCCATAAGAAATTGGTGGAGCTAGACGGGATCGAACCGTCGACCTCTTGCATGCCATGCAAGCGCTCTCCCAGCTGAGCTATAGCCCCAAAGTACCGCTGGATCTACCGTTCCGCTTCGCTCTGTCATTCAGTTCGTCGCTGGAACGGGGCGCATCTTAGGGGCGAGACGAAACCCTGTCAACAAGATTTTTTCAGATTTCTAATTTTTTTCTCCCAAAGAACAATCACTTATGTGACCGTCCCGATTTCCGGCCGGCGGAACGAGCGGGCCGCGCGCCCTCCTCCGGCCGCGCCAAATGGGCTGCGCAGGTATGAAAAAGGCCGGGCACCTGACGGCGACCGGCCTTCTCCAGTGTAGGAAAGATATTAGGCGCCGATGGCGTCGCGAATCTTCTCCCACTCCTTGGCTTCTTTCTTCGATGCACCACCCAGCAACTCCAGGGCCTGGCGCAGACGGTAGCGCGACAGATCGGCACCGAGGATTTCCATCGCGTCGAGTACCGACACCGAGCTGGCCTGGCCGGTGATGGCCGGGAACATCAGCGGCATCACGTCACGCAGCTTGAGGCCCAGGTGCTCGGCCACGGCCTGGATGGTCGCGGTGATGCGGTCCTTTTCCCACTGGCGCAGCGCTTCGAGCTTCCACAGCACCAGTTGCAGCACCTGGCGAACCTGGGTGGCGTCGAGCTTCTTGTGCTCGAACAGCTTGGCGTCCAGTTGCACGCCGCCGCTGAAGAAGAAACCGGCCAGCGGAGCGATCTGACTGAAGTTCTCCACCCGGCCCTGTACGTGCGGGGCGATCTTCATCAGATACTCAGGGTTGAGCGCCCACTTCTGCACTTCCTTGGCGAAGTCCTCCACCGACAGCTCGCGAATCCACTGGCCGTTCAGCCAGGAGAGCTTCTCGATGTCGAAGATCGGGCCGCCCAGCGACACGCGGGACAGGTCGAAGTGCTCGATCATCTCCGCCAGGCTGAACTTCTCGCGCTCGTCGGGCATGGACCAGCCCATGCGGCCGAGGTAGTTCAACAGCGCCTGGGGCAGCAGGCCCATGCGCTCGTAGAAGGTGATGGAGGTGGGGTTCTTGCGCTTGGACAGCTTGCTCTTGTCCGGGTTGCGCAGCAGCGGCATGTAGCAGAGCACCGGCTGTTCCCAGCCGAAGTACTCGTACAGCTTGATCAGCTTGGGCGCCGAGGGCAGCCACTCTTCGCCGCGCAGGACGTGGGTGATGCCCATCAGGTGGTCGTCGACCACGTTGGCGAGGAAGTAGGTGGGCAGGCCGTCGGCCTTCATCAGCACCTGCATGTCCATGCGGTCCCACGGGATTTCCACGTCGCCGCGGAGCATGTCCGGCACCACGCAGACACCCTCGGTCGGCACCTTCATGCGTACCACGTGGGATTCGCCGGCGGCGATGCGCTTGGCCGACTCATCCCTGGGCAGGTGCATGCAGTGGCCATCGTAGCGCGGGGTTTCCTTGCGTGCCTGCTGTTCGGCACGCAGCGCGTCGAGGCGTTCGGAGGAGCAGAAGCAGGGGAAGGCGTGGCCTTTTTCCACCAGCTCGTCGCTGTACTGCTTATAGATGGCGCCGCGTTCGCTCTGCCGGTACGGACCGTGCGGACCACCGACGTCCGGGCCCTCGTCCCACTCGATGCCCAGCCAGCGCAGCGCGTCGAAGATCTGCTGTTCCGATTCGCGAGTCGAGCGCAGCTGGTCGGTATCCTCGATACGCAGGATGAACTGGCCGCCGTGCTGACGGGCGAAGCAGAGGTTGAACAGCGCGATATACGCGGTGCCGACGTGCGGGTCGCCGGTAGGGGACGGCGCGATACGGGTGCGGACAGTGGTCATGAAGGCTCTCATGTGAATCGGTGAGGACAGCGCGGGCCGGGACACGCGCTCATGGACGCGATGTTATCAGGCGGGCCGCCCCCGGCTCCAGCCAACGCTCCGCATCGAGCGGCAGGTTGTTGATCAGGAAGTCGAGAAAGGCCTTCACCTTCATCGCCTGGAAGCGCCGCGACGGATAGACCGCATAAAGCTCGCCGACCGGCAGTTGCACCTGTGGCAATACGCGCACCAGGCTTCCGCTGCCCAGTTGCTGGTCGACGATCAGCTCCGGCAGCGAGGCGATCCCGGCACCGGCCAGCACCGCCTCGCGGGCGAAAGTGATGTTGTTGCACGACAGCACGCGATGGCAGGGAATCGTCTCGCCACGCAGCGGCCAGTAGCGCTGGGAGTCGGACTGCAACAGCACGGCGCGATGGCCAACCAGTTCCTCGACCTGTTGCGGATGGCCGTGCAGTCTCAGGTACTCGGGGCTCGCGCACAGGCAACGATTGGTGAGCAGCATGCGCCGCGCGATCAGCGTGGAGTCTTCCGGCTGGCCGACCATGATCACGATGTCCACGCCTTCCTCCAGCGGATCGACGCTGCGCGAGGTCAGTTCGACTTCGGCGGTGATCTGTGGATACAACCCCATGAAGCCCCCCAGCACCTTGGCCAGGTACATCTGCCCGAACTCGATGGGCGCGGTGATCCGCAGCAGCCCCGACGGCGCCTGCTGCAACTGCATCACCGCCTGCTCGGCCTCGGCGAAGTCGTGCATGATCTGCCGGCAGCGGTCGTAATACGCCTGTCCCACTTCGGTCAGGCGCAGCTTGCGAGTGGTGCGGTTGAGCAGCCGCACGCCAAGGCGCTCTTCGAGCAGGACGATACGCCGGCTCACGGTGGACTTCTGCATGCCCAGGCTCTGCGCGGCCTGGGTAAAACTGTGCAGTTCCACGACGCGGGTGAAGATCAGCGCATCATCCAGCCCCATGATTGTTCCCTATAAGCAACAAAGTTTCCGAAGTGTAGCGGCTACGTGCCGCCACGGAACACTGTTACATTGGCAAACATTTTTCGCCAACCAAACGCTCGTTTACCTATGCCTGCCCAACTGCAACGTCGCCTGACCGTGTTTTTCGTCATCCTCGTGGTGGTCGCCCTCGCCTTCCTGGCGCGCTGGTACTTCATCGGTCGCTTCGTCGAGGAAACCGATAACGCCTACGTGCAGGGCGAGATCACCCGTATTGCCAGCCAGCTCGGCGCCCGCATCGATGAGGTGCTGGTGCAGGACAACCAGCACGTGGAGAAAGGCCAACTGCTGGTGAAGCTCGAAGCCGACGATTTCAAGCTCGCCCTGGATCGCGCCAAGGCCACCCTGGCTACTCGCGAGGCGGAGTTGCAACAGGCGCACAGCAAGCTCAAAGGCCAATCGAGCAACATCGCCGCCAGCCTGGCCGACGTGAACGCCAGCCAGGCGACGCTGGGGCGCGCCGAAGTCGACCTTGGCCGCGCCCAGGCGCTGCGGGGGCCAGGCTATGTCTCGGAAGAACGCGTCACTACCCTGACCGCCGACTCTCGCGTCGCCCGCTCCCAGGTCGCCAAGGCCCAGGCCGACCTGCAGGCCCAGCGCATCCAGCGCGACACCCTGGGTACCGACATCCAGCGCCTGCAAGCGCAGATCGAGAGCGCCCGCGCCGATATCGCCCAGGCCGAACTCAACCTGGCCCGCACTGAAATCCGCGCCCCGGTGAGCGGCCTGGTTGGCCAGCGCAACGCCCGCATCGGCCAGTACGTGCAGGTCGGCACCCAGTTGCTGTCGCTGGTGCCGGACGATGGCATCTGGATCCAGGCCAACTTCAAGGAAACCCAGATTGGCCGCATGCGTCCGGGACAGACCGTCAAGCTGGTGTTCGACTCTTTCCCCGACACCCCCATCGACGGCGAAGTGCAGAGCCTGTTCGCCGCCTCCGGCGCCCAGTTCAGCCTGCTGCCGCCGGACAACGCCACCGGCAACTTCACCAAGGTGGTGCAGCGCATCCCGGTGAAAATCACCTTCGCCGACGACAACCCGCTCAAGGGCCTGATCCGCCCGGGCATGTCCGTCGAGGCCGAGGTCGAGCTGCGTGTCCGCTGACGCCCTGGTGCGGCCGGTCGGGGAGCCGACCCGCCGCGACTGGATCGCCGTCTTCAGCGTCATGCTCGGCGCGTTCATGGCGGTGCTCGACATCCAGATCACCAACTCCTCGCTGAAAGACATCCAGGGCGCACTGGCCGCCACCCTGGAGGAAGGTTCGTGGATTTCCACCTCCTACCTGGTGGCGGAAATCATCATGATCCCGCTCACCGCCTGGCTGGTGCAGCTGCTCTCGGCGCGGCGGCTGGCCTGGATGATCTCCACCGGCTTCCTGTTCTCCTCCCTGCTCTGCTCCTTCGCCTGGAACCTGGAGAGCATGATCGTGTTCCGCGCCATGCAGGGCTTCACCGGTGGCGCGCTGATCCCGCTGGCCTTCACCCTGGCGCTGATCAAGCTGCCGGAACATCACCGCGCCAAGGGCATGGCGCTGTTCGCCATCACCGCCACCTTCGCGCCGTCCATCGGACCGACCCTGGGCGGCTGGCTGACCGAGAATTTCGGCTGGGAATACATCTTCTACATCAACATCCCGCCGGGCCTGCTGATGATCGCCGGACTGCTCTACGGCCTGGAGAAGAAGCCCCCGCACTGGGAGTTGCTGAAGAGCACCGACTACGCCGGCATCGTGACGATGGCCGTCGGCCTGGGCTGCCTGCAGGTGTTCCTGGAGGAAGGCCATCGCAAGGACTGGCTGGAATCCAACCTGATCGTCAGCCTGGGCAGCATCGCGCTGGTCAGCCTGATCCTCTTCGTGATCCTGCAGACCTCGCGGCCCAACCCTCTGATCAACCTGGGCATCCTGCGCAACCGCAACTTCGGCCTGTCGAGCATCTCCAGCATCGGCCTGGGCATGGGGCTGTACGGTTCGATCTACGTATTGCCGCTGTATCTCGCGCAGATCCAGGGCTACAACGCCATGCAGATCGGCGAAGTGATCATGTGGATGGGCGTGCCGCAGCTATTCATCATCCCGCTGATTCCCAAGCTGATGAAGATCATCGAACCGCGCCTGCTCTGTGCCCTGGGCTTCGGCCTGTTCGGCATGGCGAGCTTCTTCTCCGGCGCGCTCAACCCGGACTTCGCCGGCCCGCAGTTCAACCAGATCCAGCTGTTGCGCGCCCTCGGCCAGCCGATGGTGATGGTCACCATCTCGCTGATCGCCACGATCTACCTGCAACCGCAGGACGCCGGCTCCGCATCCAGCCTGTTCAACATCCTGCGCAACCTCGGCGGCGCCATCGGCATCGCCCTGCTGGCGACCCTGCTCGATAGCCGCGCCAAGGTCTACTACGACTACCTGCGCGAAGCGGTGGTGCCGGTGAACGGTGCGGTGGACGAGCGCCTGGCGCAACTGGCGTCGCAACTGGGCAGCCAGCAGGCGGCACTGGGCAAGATCAGCGAGATCGTCCACCAGCAGGCGGCGATCATGGCCTACAACGATGCCTTCCATGCCATCGGCATCGTGCTGGCGGTGAGCATGGTGGCGGTGCTGCTGACTCGTCCGCTGCCGGCCGGCGTCGGTGCCGACGCGGCGGCCGGGGCGCACTGACCATCCTGCGCCAAGCCCCCTTGTAGGAGCGAGCTTGCTCGCGACCCCCGCTTCACGCCGAAGCATGACGGTGCTGTGCGGTTCGCGAGCAAGCTCGCTCCTACGAAAAGCTATCCACGCCTCGACTGTCCTCCCCTGTCAGCCCATCGACACCATCCGGTCGCGCAGCTTGCCGATCTCGTCGCGCACCCCGGCGGCGGCCTCGAACTCCAGGTCGCGGGCCAACTGGTACATGCGTTCTTCCATCTGCTTGATGCGCTTGGCGATCTCGTCCGGCGTACGCAACTCGTTCTCGTAGCGGCCACTTTCTTCCGCGACCTTCGCCAGGCTGCGACGCTTGCCCCTGGCTCCCGGCACCACGGCGCCTTCGAGGATATCCTTGATGTCCTTCTTCACACCCTTGGGCACGATGCCATGCTTGGCGTTGAACTCCAGCTGCTTGATGCGGCGGCGCTCGGTCTCGTTGATCGCCCGCTGCATCGAGCCGGTGATGTTGTCGGCGTAGAGGATCGCCTTGCCGTGCAGGTTCCGTGCGGCGCGGCCGATGGTCTGGATCAGCGAGCGCTCGGAACGCAGGAAGCCTTCCTTGTCCGCATCGAGGATCGCCACCAGCGCCACCTCGGGCATGTCCAGGCCCTCGCGCAGCAGGTTGATCCCCACCAGCACGTCGAAGGCGCCGGCGCGCAGGTCGCGGATGATCTCCACCCGTTCCACGGTATCGATGTCCGAGTGCAGGTAGCGCACCCGCACGTCGTGGTCGCCCAGGTAGTCGGTGAGGTCCTCGGCCATGCGCTTGGTCAGGGTGGTGACCAGCACGCGCTGGTCCTCGGCCACGCGCAGGCGGATCTCCGAAAGCAGGTCGTCCACCTGGGTGGTCGCCGGGCGGATTTCCACTTCCGGGTCGACCAGACCGGTGGGGCGCACCACCTGCTCGATCACCCGGCCGGCATGCTGCTCTTCATAGGGGCCGGGGGTCGCCGAGACGAAGATGGTCTGCGGGCTGATCGCTTCCCACTCCTCGAAACGCAGCGGCCGGTTGTCCAGCGCCGAGGGCAGGCGGAAGCCGTATTCCACCAGGGTTTCCTTGCGCGAACGGTCGCCCTTGTACATGGCGCCGACCTGGGGAACGCTGACGTGGGATTCGTCGATCACCAGCAGGGAGTTGGCCGGCAAGTAGTCGTAGAGGGTCGGCGGCGGCTCGCCGGGACCGCGCCCGGAGAGGTAGCGGGAGTAGTTCTCGATGCCGTTGCAGTAGCCCAGTTCGAGGATCATCTCCAGGTCGAAGCGGGTGCGCTGCTCCAGGCGCTGGGCCTCCACCAGCTTGTTGTTGGTGCGCAGGTAGTCCAGGCGCTGCTTGAGCTCGGCCTTGATGTGCTCGACAGCTTCCAGCAGCGTTTCCCGTGGAGTCACGTAGTGGCTCTTGGGGTAGAAGGTGAAGCGCGGCAGCTTGGTGATCACCTCGCCGGTCAGCGGGTCGAAGGCGGCGATGTTCTCCACCTCGTCGTCGAACAGCTCGACGCGGATGGCTTCCAGGTCCGATTCCGCCGGGAAGATGTCGATCACATCGCCACGCACGCGGAAGGTGGCGCGGGCGAAGTCCATGTCGTTGCGGGTGTACTGCAGGCTGGTCAGGCGGCGCAACAGCTCGCGCTGGTCCATCTTGTCGCCACGGTCCAGGTGCAGGACCATTTTCAGGTAGGACGCCGGGTCGCCCAGACCGTAGATCGACGACACGGTGCAGACGATGATGGCGTCCTCGCGCTCCAGCAGCGCCTTGGTCGCCGACAGCCGCATCTGCTCGATGTGGTCGTTGATCGAGGAATCCTTCTCGATATAGGTATCGGAGGACGGCACGTAGGCTTCGGGCTGGTAGTAGTCGTAGTAGGAGACGAAGTACTCCACCGCGTTGTTCGGGAAGAAGGTCTTGAACTCGCCATAGAGCTGCGCGGCCAGGGTCTTGTTCGGCGCCAGGATCATGGTCGGGCGCTGTACCTGGGCAATGACGTTGGCGATGCTGAAGGTCTTGCCGGAGCCGGTCACCCCCAGCAGCGTCTGGTGCGACAGGCCCGCTTCCAGCCCTTCCACCATCTGTCGGATGGCTTCGGGCTGATCGCCGGCGGGCTTGAAGCGCGAATCCAGCTGGAATAACGACATGGGAACCTCGCATTGGCGTGTGACGCTTCGGTCGCCAAAGCGTCATACCAGTCGAAAAGCATGCGCGACAACTCGCGGCCTGCCATAGAGGCCTATATAATACCGGCCCGTCGACGCAACCCCCAGCGCCGTGAGCGGGGGGTTGTAATTGCACTTCACTCCCGCCTTAGAGCTGCTGCCAAAATGAGTCTGTTCTCTGCTGTCGAAATGGCCCCCCGCGACCCCATCCTGGGCCTGAACGAAGCTTTCAACGCCGATACCCGTCCGGGCAAGATCAACCTGGGCGTAGGCGTTTACTACAACGAGGAAGGCCGTCTCCCGTTGCTGCGCGCCGTGCAGGCCGCGGAGAAAGCCCGCATCGAGGCCCATGCCCCGCGCGGCTACCTGCCGATCGAAGGCATCGCCGCCTACGACTCGGGCGTACAGAAGCTGCTGTTCGGCGCTGATTCCGAGCTACTGGCCGAAGGCCGCGTGGTGACCACCCAGGCCGTCGGTGGCACCGGCGCGCTGAAGACCGGCGCCGACTTCCTCAAGCGCCTGCTGCCCAACGCCACCGTCGCCATCAGCGACCCGAGCTGGGAAAACCACCGCGCCCTGTTCGAAGCCGCCGGCTTCCCGGTACAGAACTACCGCTACTACGACGCCGCCACCCACGGCGTGAACCGCGCCGGCCTGCTGGAAGACCTCAACGCCCTGCCCTCGCAGTCCATCGTGGTGCTGCACGCCTGCTGCCACAACCCGACCGGCGTCGACCTGACCCTGGACGACTGGAAGCAGGTCCTGGACGTGCTCAAGGCCAAGGGCCACGTGCCCTTCCTCGACATCGCCTACCAGGGCTTCGGCGACGGCATCGACGAAGACGCTTCCGCCGTGCGCCTGTTCGCCCAGTCCGGCCTGAACTTCTTCGTGTCCAGCTCCTTCTCCAAGTCGTTCTCGCTGTACGGAGAGCGCGTTGGTGCGCTGTCGGTCGTGACCAACAGCCGCGAGGAGTCGGCCCGCGTGCTGTCCCAGGTCAAGCGCGTGATCCGCACCAACTATTCCAACCCGCCGACCCACGGCGCCAGCGTCGTCGCCGCCGTGCTGAACAGCCCGGAACTGCGCACCCTGTGGGAAGACGAACTGGGCGAAATGCGCAGCCGTATCCGCACCATGCGCGAAGCGATGGTCCAGCAACTGGCCACCCTGGGCGCCAAGCGTGACTTCGGCTTCGTGGCCCAGCAGCGCGGCATGTTCTCCTACTCCGGCCTGACCGCCGAGCAGGTCGAGCGCCTGAAGAACGAGTTCGGTATCTACGCCGTCGGCACCGGCCGCATCTGCGTCGCCGCACTGAACAACGGCAACCTGGACACCGTGACCCGCGCCATCGTCCAGGTGCTGTAAAAAATTAAGGGGAAGTCATCGGGGCGATGTTGACTTCCCCTTTTTAATCAGTAAGATACGTCCCGTTGTTCCGCGATAGCTCAGTCGGTAGAGCAAATGACTGTTAATCATTGGGTCCCTGGTTCGAGTCCAGGTCGCGGAGCCAAATTCAAAGCCCTCGGCACATGCCGGGGGCTTTTTCTTTGTGCCGCTGGACTCTCTCCAGGGACTACGTCCCAGGTGATTCCCCCTTCGGGGCCGCGCTGAAGCGCGTTCGGCTAGCGCCGTCGAGTCCAGGTCGCGGCAAAGCCCCTAAAAAAGCCGGTCAGCGACCGGCCTTCTTTCTACCTCGGCTCCTCAGAGCAAAATCCTGTCTCGATTCTTCTCCAGGATCCCTTTGCCGATCCCCTTCACTTCCAGCAGTTGATCGACGCTGGTGAACGGGCCGTTGGTCGTACGGTAATCGATGATCGCCTGGGCCTTGACCTTGCCAATGCCTTTCAGCGACTTCAGCAGCTCATCCACGGTCGCGGAGTTGATGTTCACCGTGTCGGCTTGCGCGACCGGCGCCCTGTTGGCGGGAGCGGAGGATTCGGCCGCAGGCGCGGCGACAGGTTCTGCCTTGGTTGCCGCGCCAGCGACACCCACGAAAGAAAGACTGGCCAGCAGAATCAGGCTCGCAACGGAAAGCAGGCTCTTCTTCATGAATCATTCCTTGATGTATCAGGTTTCGAGGCGGCGCCATTGCGCCGCCCGGAAAACATATCGCCAGGAATGTCCGTGAAAACGCCGGTTTAAAGAGTCGGCGGCAGTTTCCGCCACCGCCGATAGATTGCGCAGAAAAGGCTGACAGCGTTCGCAGATGCGGTTCTCCAATCCTCTGCTAGGAGCCCATTTTCAGGGCTCCATGCTGCGCCGCTGCTGATGGATAAGGTCGACGATTTCGCCTTCCGGGCAATAGCCATTGACCGTTTCGCGCAGCAACTGCCGCACGCGCGCATAGTTGCCCTGGTCGACCGCCTTGAGCAGATCGACCAGCACCAGCTTGAAGCCCTCCCAGGGCATCAGCTCTTCGCTGGCCTTCATGATCATGGGGTGCTCGGTGGCGCTGACGTTATCGCCGATCAGCAACTCCTCGTAGAGCTTCTCGCCCGGCCGCAGCCCGCTGAACTCGATGGAAATATCGCCGTGGGGCGTCCGCTCAGAGCGCACGCTCAGGCCGGACAGGTGGATCATCCGTTCGGCCAGTTCGAGAATCTTCACCGGCTGCCCCATGTCGAGCACGAACACGTCGCCGCCACGCCCCATCGAGCCCGCCTGAATCACCAGCTGGGCGGCTTCGGGAATCGTCATGAAGTAACGGGTGATGCCGGGATGGGTGACCGTCACCGGCCCGCCGCGCTTGATCTGCTCGCGGAACAGCGGAATCACCGAACCGGACGACCCCAGCACATTGCCGAAGCGCACCATCGTGAAACGGGTCTTGTTGACCTGATGCACGCCGGATTTGTCGCCGAACAGCACCGGTGCCGACTCCTGGCTCAGGGCCTGCAGGATCATCTCCGCCAGACGTTTGGTACTGCCCATGACATTGGTCGGGCGCACCGCCTTGTCGGTGGAGATCAGCACGAAATGCTGGACTCCGGCCTGCACCGCCACCTGCGCCGTATGGAGCGTTCCGAGCACATTGTTGAGCACGCCTTCGGAAATGTTGTGCTCGACGATCGGCACATGCTTGTAGGCAGCGGCATGGTAGAGGGTGGACACCTTCCAGGTCCGCATGACGTCGAGCAACCACTCGGGACTGCGCACGGAGCCCAGGATCGGTACCAACTGGACCGCCAGGGACTCGCGCTTGACGCGCATTTCCAGTTCCTGGTGCACGCGATAAAGGTTGTACTCGCTGTGCTCGAACAGGACGAGCACCGTCGGCGCAGAAGCCAGTATCTGGCGACAGAGCTCCGAGCCGATGGAACCACCCGCCCCCGTTACCATCACCGCCTGACCACGGATACAGTGCTCGAACAGCTCCCTACGCGGCTCAACCGCATCCCGCCCGAGCAGGTCGGCGATGTCCACCTCCTGGATGTCGTCCACCCGTACCCGGCCATTGGCCAGGTCGATGAAGCCGGGAACGCTGCGCACATGCAGTGGATAGGGTTCCAGCAACCCCAGGATCTCGCGGCGGCGCGCACGCGAGGCGGACGGAATCGCCAGCAGCACTTCCTGAGCGCCGGTCTCCTCGATCAACTGTTGGATATGCTTGGGCTTGTAGACACGCAAGCCAGCGATGACGCGGTTGGCGATCTCATCGTCGTCATCGATGAAGGCCACGGGCCGCATGGCCCGCCCCAGACGCAAAGCGGCGACCAGCTGGTTACCCGCCGAGCCGGCGCCGTACACGGCGACCTTTGGCAGGCCGTCCTGCTTGTTGAAGAACGGGACCGCCTGCACAACGCCGTACCAGTCGCCCATGAAATACTGGCGCATGGCCAGACGCAGGCCACCCATCATCAGTAGGCTCAGCCACCAGTAATTCAGCACCAGGGAACGCGGAACCGCCTCGATCACCGAACGGTTCCAGTACACCACCAGCGACAGCAGCAGGGCGGACAGTGTAACCGCCTTCCAGATGGCGATCAGCGCGTCGTTGCCCAGATAACGCATCACCGCGCGGTACATGCCGAAACGGATGAACAGCGGAGTCGCCACCAGTGGCGCAGCGACGAACAGCCAGCCGTGCACGCGCATCGGATAAAGCAGGTCTTCCGTCCCCAGACGCACGATGAATGCCATCCAGAGCGAAAACCACACCAGCATGATGTCAGTGGCGACCTGCAAGAGGCGCTTGTAGCGTCGCGGAAGCCTTAGCAAGCGTTCTCGAAGCATTTGTGCTTGTCCTTCATCGAGAGCGGAGATAACCCGTTCTTCCCCGCTACATTGACCACCATTTCCAATGGAGTTCAGCTCACGTCCTGATCATCCGGACGACCTGCACCCAGACGAGCTACCACAAGCACCAGAGGAGCATAGGCCACAATCAGTACCGGCAAACCGGAAACCCACCCCAGACTGACCAGAATCGCCAGCGGCATCAACCAGCACAGGTTGATGCCTGTAATTGCCAGGGAAACCCGCAAGTGGCTGCCATATTGCCGTGAGGCCCGCTGGTAGGCATGGCTGCGATGCGCCTCGTAGACCCGCTCGCCGCGAATCAGGCGATGGAGCAAGGTGTAGCTCGCATCCACGACGAATACCCCCAGCAGGATCAGCCAGCTCCAGAGCAGCGACGACGATACCCATCCCGCCTGGAGCGCCATGCCTCCCAATACGACCCCGAGAAAGCCGCTGCCGGCATCCCCCATGAAAATACGCGCCGGCGGAAAGTTCCATACCAGAAATCCCGCGGTCGCCGTGGCCAGGATCAATGGGAGCCACGCATTCGAGCCCGCGCCGGCCAAGCCGTAACAGAGCGCGCCCGCCAGGCAGACACCGATGGCTTCCAGGCTGGCGATGCCATCGATGCCATCCATGAAGTTGTACAGGTTGAGCAACCAGACAAGAAATACCAAGGCTAGCAGATCACCCGGAAGCCCCAGGTCGAGCATGCCCCAGGGCACGGACAGCACCGGCAACCCGCCCACCCAGTACAGCAGCCACCCCGCCCCGAGGAAATGCCCGAGCAGGCGCCAGCGCGCCGGAATATGCCGATGATCGTCCAGGAAGCCTATGGCCGCCACCCAGGCGCCGGCCGGCAGCAGGGCCACCAGGCTGCGAACCTCCACCACACCCAGGACAGCCGCCAGCGCCAGGCAGCCGAGGAACCCCGCCACGATGGCGACACCACCGCCCCGGGGCGTCGGAATCCGGTGCGAGCTACGCGCATTGGGGATGTCCATGATGCTCCGTGCCAGCGCATAGCGCCGTACGCCCCAGGTCATGCCCCAGGACACCAGGAAAACCGCCGCCAGCAATACACCCATGCTCATTGGCCTCGGCACTCCCTGTACCATTCTGCGGTTTCCCGGATGGCCTGCTTCACCGGCACCGGCGGCTGCCAATCCAGAATCCGGCGGGTGGCGGAGATGTCCACCTGCAGCGAACCCAGCAGGCGCTGCACCTGCTGACCGCGCCCGGTAAGCACCCCCAGCGCGCGCAGGGCCAGGGCCGGCACCGGCAGCAGCCGCGGGCGCACACCCAGTGCTTCGCTCAACTCGCGGCACAGTTGCGTCGTGGACAGATCCTGCCCATCGCTGACCAGGAACACCCGGCCAGCCGCCTCGGGGTGACGCGCGCACAGCAACAGCAGATCGACCAGGTTGTCCCGCGCAACCAGACTGCGGCGATTGTCGATGGCTGCGAAAGGCAGTGGCAACCGCCGCTGCAACGCCCCCATCAGACTGGCGAAATTGGCCTTGACGCCCGGCCCGTAGACCAGCGGCGAGCGCACCACGACCACTTCAAGCCCGGTCTCGCCGGCAATGGCGAACAGCGCCTGCTCCGCCTCGAGCTTGGACTGGCCATAGGGATCCTGCGGGCGCGCGGCGTAATCGGCACGGTACGGCTGCCCCGGCTCGGTTTCCTCGCCATTGACCTTGATGGAACTGACGTAAACGAATCGCTTCACGCCCACAGCAGCGGCCTGCCGAGCCAGGTGGCGAGTCGCATCGACGTTCACCGCACGGAACGCGGCCAGCGGATCGCTGGCGCGCTCGCCGATGACAGGCACACGCGCCGCCGCATGGATGACCACGTCGATACCCCGCAGGGCCTCGTCCCAGCACTGGGTGGCACTCAGCCCTTCGATATCTGCGCACTCGACGCCGGCTGGCACCTCGTCCGGCGGCCGCCGCACGGCGATGCGCACCCGCACGCCCGGCTCCGCGCACAAGCGCAGCAGCACGCCTCCACCGACAAAACCTGTCGCGCCCGTCAGTAAAACGTTCAATCCGGCACCTGTAGAAACTGACACCCACGGCGTCATTCAGAGAGTCGCCCTAGAGAAGCGAGATGACCGGCCGCAGCGCATTCCAGGCATGGCAGCTCGGACACTGCCAGTGCAGCTCCCGCCCGGCGAAGCCACAGCGGCTACAGCGATAGCGCGGCATTGTCCTATACAGGCCGATGATAATTGGAGCAATTTTTTCAACGGCGGATGGGTTGTCGACAGCTTTCTCGACTCCGTCCAGAAATTCGCCGATTCCCTGCCAGGAGGGACGCTGTTCGACGCGCCGCAGCAGACTGTCACGCCAATGCGTCGAGGCGCCGTCATCCTCGGTTTCGGCCAGGACAGCCAGGATCAGCGGCGGCACCTCTTCGGACTCCGCCAGGTCACGGAGAAACTTGCGCACCAGCGGCACGCCCAGGCAATCGTAACGCCGCAACAGCGGCACGATCTCCCCAACGAAAGCCTTGGCGTCCCGCGCCAGCTCAGTCATCGTGGCAACGGCCGCGGGATGGTCCTGGCGCCAGAGCTCACAGTCCAGCCGCATCAACAGCGCACGCACGCAATGGCGATCCACCCGGCGAGCTTCGCGCAGAAGCTCCTGCATGGCGCTGCGGTCACCGCTCCGGCCCTTGTCCTGGGCCAGCTCGCAATAATAGTTGGCCAGCGCCGCGCTCAGCTCGGGGCGGCTCGGCACCAGCTGGGCGGCCAGCTCGATCGCCCGCGACCAACCCTTTTCCCGCTCGCAGATCAGGCGCTGCTCATCCAGCGCCTCCAGCGAAATCGGCTCGCCCTGCAGATGGATCAGCTCATCCAGCAACTCCTCGGCGCTGCCGAGCAGGCCGCCGGCAATGAAGTCACGCGCCAGCTCGAGGCGAACCTGGGAGGCCAGCGATGCGTCCTCCCCCGTGCGCCCCAAGAGATCCTGGTGAATATGAATGGCCTTTTCGATGTCACCGCGACGGCGGAACAGGTTGCCGACGTGCAGATGGCTTTCCAGCGTCTCCGGGCTGAGCAGCAGCCCCTGGGACAGGCTTTCCAGCGCATCGTCGGAGTGGCGCTCCAGCAGATTGTGCATGCCGTGGATGCGCGAACGCAGGTCCTTGCCTTCGCCGGCAGCGGATCCAGGACGCGAACGCCGCCCCATCCACCAGCCGATGGCCAGGGCGCAGAAGAAGAACAGTGTCGCCAGTACGCTAGGCATGGTCCGTCAGCGACTTGTCACGCAGCGCGTCGTTCTCCTTGCGGAAGCGGGTGATTTCGGAGCGCATGCCGGCCATGCGGACGCGCGCCCGGGCGCGGACGGGAACGCTCAACAGCAGGCCGATCAGCCCACCGAGGATGAAAGCCAGGGAAACGAACAGCACCAGTGGCCATTGCGGCGACTGCCAGCCGAGGAAGGTCAACTGCACGGGCTGGAGGTTTTCCAGGGCGAAAACCACAACCACGGCGGCCAGCACGACGAACGCCAGGATGAACAGGAAACGCTTTACCCGAAGCATGGAAACTCCTTCAAAACGGATACCCCGGGATCACTCGGGCTCGTTGACGCGGTCGCGCAGCTCCTTGCCGGGCTTGAAGTGCGGGACGAACTTGCCGTCCAGGCGCACGGATTCGCCGGTTTTCGGATTGCGGCCAGTGCGCGGCGCACGGTAATGCAGCGAGAAGCTACCGAAACCCCGGATTTCGATGCGATCCCCAGTGGCCAGAGCCTGGGACATTTGCTCAAGCATGGTCTTGATCGCCAGCTCCACATCCTTTGCGGAAAGCTGCCCCTGATGGGTGACGATTCTCTCGATCAACTCCGACTTGGTCATGGTTTTCCCTTCTTTTTCAAGCGGCTAGATCAGCTCTAGGTTCTTTTAGCATGCTGATCATGCTTTGAACAGCCCGAAGGGGGAGGATGTGATTACTCCCCCACCGGACCGGTGCCAGGAATAAAAAAATGGCCGGCCTCCGGGGGATGGAGGTCGGCCACGGCCGCACCCAGGAGCGAAAGGGTGCGCAAGGAAAAAACGGATCAGGCGACGGCGGCGAGCTGGGCCTTGGCCCTGGAAAGGCCCTTCTCGGCGAACTCGGCCCCCATGTTCAGGCCTTCGGCATGGATGAAGATGACATCGTGGATACCGACGAAGCCCAGCGCCTGGCGCAGGTAGGGCTCCTGGTGGTCCAGCACGCCACCGGCGTAGACGCCGCCGCGGCTGGTCAGCACGAAGGCGCGCTTGCCGGTCAGCAGCCCCTGCGGGCCGGTCTCGGTGTACTTGAAGGTGACGCCGGCGCGCAGCACGTGGTCCAGCCAGGATTTCAGGGTGCTGGGGATGGCGAAGTTGTACATCGGCGCGGCCAGCACCAGCACGTCGGCGGCCTGCAGTTCGGCGGTCAGCAGATTGGAACGCTGCAACGCCGCGCGCTCGGTTTCGGACTGTTCCTGTTCAGGCTTCATCCAGCCGCCCAGCAGATCGGCGTCCAGGTGCGGGACCTGCTCGGCGGCGAGGTCGCGAACCTGGATGTCATCCGCCGGGTGGGCGGCCTGCCATTGGGCGATGAAATCGCGGGTCAGCTGACGGGATACGGAACCTTGCTGACGGGCGCTGCTTTCGATAACCAGAACGCGGGACATGGATTCGACCTCCATCGGTCATAACTGGGCGATGGAGTGAATCCTAAAGATGGATAAGTCGATAAAAAAGCGGAAATAATCGCTACTAATTATCGAATAAATTGATTTTCAAGCAGACTGCTTCTAGTCTTGAGCGAACATCGAAGCGCCGTTAGGCCGGCCTGCAGGTGAGTTTGATGCGCAGCTTGATCACCGCACGGCTGAAGCTGGAGGTCATGTTGGCCTGCTTGCCCGGCTCCAGGGTGGCCTTGCGCACATGGGGCGTTTCCGGGCCATTGACGAACACCGCGGTACAGGTCACCGACTGCTGGCCGTTGTTGCGCAGGAGGATGGCTCCCATCTGGTCACCGATGTCCTGGGTCTCGTAATCGACCTCGGTGCCGTTGAGGCTCTTCTGCACCTCGATGGGATAAGCCAGGGCGGTCAGCGGCAACAAAGCCAGTACGGCACAGCAGATTTTTTTCATGGCGGTCTCTTGCAGGTCTTCTTCGGACCGCCAGATTAGACAAGAGGAAGCGAGGATGAAAGCGCCCCGCGTTACCCTGGATCAGTGGAGAACCCTGCAGGCCGTGGTCGATCACGGCGGCTTCGCCCAGGCGGCGGAAGCCATGCACCGTTCGCAGTCGTCGATCAGCTATACCGTGGCGCGGATGCAGGAACAGCTCGGCGTGCCGCTGCTGCGCATCGACGGGCGCAAGGCCGTGCTCACCGAGGCCGGGGAGGTGCTACTGCGGCGCTCCCGGCAACTGGTGAAGTCCGCCGGGCAACTGGAAGAGCTGGCCCACCATATGGAACAGGGCTGGGAACCGGAAGTCCGCCTGGTGGTGGATGCCGCCTACCCCACAGTGCGCCTGGTGCGCGCCCTCTCCGCCTTCATGCCGCAAAGCCGTGGCTGCCGGGTGCTGCTGCGCGAGGAAGTGCTTTCCGGCGTGGAGGAAGCCCTGGTGCAGGGCCACGCCGACCTGGCCATCAGCGGCCTGCACATCGCCGGCCACCTGGGCGCCGACCTGAGCGTGGTGGACTTCGTCGCCGTCGCCCACCCCGACCATCCGCTGCACCGCCTGCAACGGGAACTCACCCACCAGGACCTGGAAGCCCAGATGCAGGTGGTGATCCGCGACTCCGGTCGCCTGCAGCCCCGCGATGTCGGCTGGCTGGGCGCCGAGCAGCGCTGGACGGTGGGCAGCCTGGCCACCGCCGCCACCTTCGTCAGCAACGGCCTGGGCTTCGCCTGGCTGCCGCGACACATGGTCGAGCGCGAACTGCGCGACGGCCTGCTCAAGCCGCTGCCACTGACCCAGGGCGGCGTACGCGAGAGCCGCTTCTATCTCTACCCGAACAAGGAAAAGCCGCTGGGCCCGGCCACGCAGATTCTCGTCGAGCTGCTGACCACCTTCGCCAGCGTCCCGCTGGACGCGCACTTCGCCGCCCCCGAGAGCCCGGCCTGAAGCCGGACTCGCCCAAGGAGCCCGCCATGCCCTTCTTCGACCACACCGGCCACCGCCTGCATTACGAGGAAAGCGGATTCGGTACCCCGGTACTGCTGGTGCACGGCCTTGGCTCCAGCACCCGCGACTGGGAATACCAGGTGCCGGAACTGGAAAAGCGCCACCGGGTGATCGCCCTCGACGTGCGCGGCCACGGCCAGTCGGACAAGCCGCGCGAGCGCTACAGCATCGCCGCCTTCGCCGAGGACGTTATCGCCCTGCTCGACCACCTGCACCTGGGCCGCGTGCACCTGGTGGGCATCAGCATGGGCGGCATGATCGGCTTCGAACTGGCCACCCGCTGGCCGGAGCGGCTGAACAGCCTGACCATCGTCAACAGTGCGCCGGAGGTCAAACCCCGCACTCCGCGCGAGTACCTGGAAGTGGCGCGCCGCC
Source organism: Pseudomonas sp. MT3 (assembly GCF_054720805.1). Lineage (NCBI taxonomy): Bacteria > Pseudomonadati > Pseudomonadota > Gammaproteobacteria > Pseudomonadales > Pseudomonadaceae > Pseudomonas > Pseudomonas sp. MT3. The sequence continues at coordinate 107,865 of NZ_JBTVPY010000009.1, read as the reverse complement.
TGTTCCTCGCCCATGTGCTGGGCCTGGACACCGTGGGCAAGGCCCTGGGCAAGCTGCTCTTTCCCAAGCCCGAACAGGCCGACTTGCGCCGCAAGATCCAGCAGCGCTGGCCGCAGAACGACAAACGCGCTTACCTTTCCAGCCTGCACGCCATCATCGGCTGGGGTGTGCAGGAACGCCTGGCGCGCATAACCTGTCCCACGCTGGTGATCAGCGCCGACCGCGACTACACCCCGGTCTCGCTCAAGCAGGCCTACGTCGGGCACTTGCCCAACGCCCGCCTGGTAGTGATCGAGGACTCGCGCCACGCCACGCCGCTGGATCAACCGGAACGCTTCAACACCACCCTGCTCGACTTCCTCGAGCAGGTCGACCATCCCTAGAACCTTCAGGAAACATCCGCCAAATGACCCTGTTCAAACGCTTCCTGCTCGCCGCCTGCTCCCTCGTCCTGGCCGGTTCGGCATTCGCCGCCGACGCCAACAAGCCGCACGTGCTGCTGTCCACCAGCCAGGGGGAAATCGAAATCGAGCTGTACGCCGACAAGGCGCCGATCTCGGTGAAGAACTACCTCGCCTATGTCGACAGTGGCTTCTACAACGGCACCATCTTCCACCGCGTGATCCCCAACTTCATGATCCAGGGCGGCGGCTTCACCGAGAACATGAACCAGAAGGACACCCAGGCGCCGATCAAGAACGAGGCTGACAACGGCCTGCTCAACGAGCGCGGCACCCTGGCCATGGCCCGCACCAGCGACGTGAACTCCGCCACCAGCCAGTTCTTCATCAACCTGACCGGCAACGACTTCCTCAACCACGGCTCCCGCGACTTCGGCTACGCCGTGTTCGGCAAGGTCGTACGCGGCATGGGCGTGGTCGACCAGATCGCCGGCGTCAAGACCGGCAATCGCGGCATGTTCCAGGACGTACCGACCACCCCGGTGGTCATCCTCTCCGCCAAGCGCCTGTGATGCCTCGCGCATACGCCTGACGGAGGCCCTGTTCAGCGGGTCCAGGATGGACCCGCTACCAATCCGAGAAGAATCATGCTTTACCGTCGTTTCGAACGTCTGATCGACCCCTTCCGCGACGTCCCCGAGCGCATGCCGCCCACCGACGTCATCCGCTTCTACGTCTACTACCTGCGCCAGGTCTGGCCGGTGTTCCTCGCCCTGCTCATCGTCGGCCTGATCGCCGCGCTGATCGAAGTCGCGCTGTTCAGCTACCTCGGGCGCATCGTCGACCTCGCCCAGGGCACCGCCCCCGCCGACTTCTTCACCCAGCACGGCCGCGAGCTGATCTGGATGGCCGTGGTGGCGCTGATCCTGCGCCCGGTGTTCTTCGGCCTGCACGACATGCTGGTGCACCAGAGCATCAACCCCAGCATGACCAACCTGATCCGCTGGCAGAATCACCGCTACGTACTCAAGCAAAGCCTGGGCTTCTTCCAGAACGACTTCGCCGGACGCATCGCCCAGCGCATCATGCAGACCGGCAACTCGCTGCGCGACTCCGCCGTACAAGCGGTCGATGCCATCTGGCACGTACTCATCTACATCGTCAGCTCCCTGGTACTGTTTGCCGAGGCCGATTGGCGACTGATGATCCCTCTGCTGCTCTGGATGATCGGCTACGTCGGCGCGCTGGGTTACTTCATTCCACAGGTGAAGCACCGCTCGGTGGTTGCCTCGGACTCGCGCTCGAAACTCATGGGCCGGATCGTCGACGGCTACACCAACATCACCACCCTCAAGCTGTTCGCCCACACGCGCCAGGAAGAGGACTACGCCCGCGACGCCATCGACGACCAGACCCGCAAGGCCCAGAGCGCCGGGCGCGTGGTGACCTCGATGGACGTCACCATCACCGCCTTCAACGGCCTGCTGATCGCCGGCACCACGGGCCTGGCCCTGTGGCTGTGGACCCAGTCGCTGATCTCGGTGGGCGCCATCGCCCTGGCCACCGGCCTGGTCATCCGCATCGTCAACATGTCCGGCTGGATCATGTGGGTGGTCGGCGGCATCTTCGAGAACGTCGGCCAGGTGCAGGACGGCATGCAGACCATCGCCCTGCCCCGCCAGGTGGTGGACAAGCCCGATGCCAGGCCGCTGACGGTGAGTCGCGGCGAGGTGCGTTTCGAGCAGGCGAGTTTCAGCTACGGCAAGGGCGGCGGCCTGATCGACGACCTCGACCTGGTGGTGCGCCCCGGCGAGAAGATCGGCCTGGTCGGCCCCTCCGGCGCCGGCAAGTCCACCCTGGTCAACCTGCTGCTGCGCCTGTATGACCTGGAAGGCGGACGCATCCTGATCGACGGCCAGGACATCGCCGGCGTGACCCAGGAAAGCCTGCGCGCGCAGATCGGCATGGTCACCCAGGATACCTCGCTGCTGCACCGCTCGATCCGCTCCAACCTGCTCTATGGCCGCCCGGATGCCGGCGAAGCGGAGTTGCAGGACGCGATCCAGAAGGCCCGGGCCTCGGAGTTCATCCCGCAGCTGAGCGACGCCGAGGGGCGCAGCGGGCTCGACGCCCACGTCGGCGAGCGCGGCGTAAAGCTCTCCGGCGGCCAGCGCCAGCGCATCGCGATCACCCGCGTGCTGCTCAAGGATGCGCCGATCCTGATCCTCGACGAGGCCACCTCGGCGCTGGACTCGGAAGTGGAGGCGGCGATCCAGGAAAGCCTGGAGACCCTGATGCAGGGCAAGACGGTGATCGCCATCGCCCACCGCCTGTCCACCATCGCCCGCATGGACCGCCTGGTGGTGCTGGAACATGGCCGCGTGGTCGAGAGCGGCAGCCACGCCGAGCTGCTGGCTCATGGCGGGCTGTACGCGCGGCTGTGGCGGCACCAGACGGGTGGGTTCGTCGGGGTGGATTGATCTCCGATGCTCCGCCGCTCCGGCAAGCTGCGCTGATACATCCGTTATCTGTAGGAGCGAGCTTGCTCGCGAACAGCCCGAGCATCAGGGCCGCCGGGAAATCCGTTCGCGAGCAAGCTCGCTCCTACGAAGAGCCGCTCGCGCCCCCATAAAAAAGCCCGGCACAAGGCCGGGCACGTCCAGATCAGGACAGCTCAGTGTGTATCCAGCAAAGCCAGCGCCTCGCGGCCCAGGCGTTCGACCGTGGCCCAGTCGCCGCTGTCGATGGCGGCCTTGGGCAGCATCCAGCTACCACCCACGCACATCACGTTGGGCAGCCGATGGTAGTCATTCAGATTGTCCGGGCCGACGCCGCCGGTGGGGCAGAAACGCACGTCCGGGAACGGCCCGGCAAAGGCCTTGAGCGCTTCCACGCCGCCGCACACCTTGGCCGGGAACAATTTGAAGCGGCGCAGGCCGTGGCGGTATGCGGCCATGATGTCCGACGCCGTGGCCACCCCCGGCAGCAGCGGCACCGGGCGGCCGGCGGCGTATTGCAGCAGCTCATCGGTGCAGCCCGGCGTCACGATGAATCTCGCCCCCGCCTCTTCCGCCTGGCGGAAGGTTTCCGGGTCGAGCACCGTTCCGGCGCCGACCAGCAGTTCCGGACGCTGTTCGCTCAACTGGCGAATCGCGATGAGCCCCAGCGACGTCCGCAACGTGACCTCCAGGACGGCGAGCCCTCCAGCGGCCAGGGCATCCGCCATCGGCAGGATGTCCGCCTCGCGCTCGATGGTGATCACCGGCAGGATCCGCGCGCGCCGCGCCAGGGCATCGATCTGCTGGATGTGTTGTTCAGACATTGCGGTAACTCCGTGCCTCAGGGGCACCAGTGGATCGAAAGAGGCGAACGCAGGAACGCATTGATTGGCATGCGCTGGTCGTCGTTGTCGCTGAGCGCCTGGCTCAGGGTGGCCAGCTTGGCCTCGCCCTGGATGGCCAGCAGTTGCACCCGCGCGCCTTGCAGCACGGCGCGGGTCAGGGTCAGGCGCTGACGGGGCACGCTCGGCGCCCACATCGGCAGGCAGCGGCGCGTGCTCGCCGGGTCGAGCGCATCGGCCAGGTTGGCGCTGCCGGGAAACAGCGATGCCGTGTGGCCGTCGTCGCCCATGCCCAGCACCAGCACATCGATGGGCAACGCCAGTTCGTGGAGGTAGCGATCCGCCTTGGCCGCCGCCTCATCCAGGCTGCTCGCCGGCTGGTAGAGGCCGATGAAGTTCGCCTTGGCCGCCGCCCCCTTGAGCAGGTGACGGCGCAGCAGGCCGGCATTGCTGTCCGGGTGCGACTCGGGCACCCAGCGCTCGTCGGCCAGGCTGACGGAAACCTTCGACCAGTCCAGCTCGGCGCCGCTCAGCGCTTCGAGGAAGGCGATCGGGCTACGCCCGCCGGACACCACCAGCAGCGCCCGCCCCCGCGCGGCCAGCGCCGCGCGCAATCCATCGGCCACGCTGGCGGCCAGTCCCCTGGCCTGCTCGGCGGCGTTCTTCCAGGTCTTCCAGGCCATGCCTTCAGCCAGTTTCGGTTCAATGATCGCCATACCAGTCCCTCCCGTCGCGCGCGATCAGGGCAACGGCCGCCTGGGGGCCCCAACTGCCCGCCGGGTACGGCTTGGGCTGCTCGCCCAGGCGGCCCCAGCCGGCGATCAGGTGGTCGCACCATTTCCAGGCGAACTCCACCTCGTCCTTGCGCACGAACAGGTACTGATTGCCTTGCATGACTTCCAGCAACAGCCGCTCGTAGGCATCCGGCGTGCGGGCCGTGTGAAAGGTCTCGGAGAAATTCAGTTGCAGCGGGCCGGTGCGCAGCTGCATGCCCTTGCCCAGGCCCTGGTCCTTGGTCATCACCTGCAGGGAAATGCCCTCGTCCGGCTGCAGGCGGATGATCAGCCGGTTGCTGATCAGCGAACGCTGCTCCGGGGCGAAGATATAGTGCGGCGGCTCCTTGAAGTGGATGACGATCTGCGACAGCTTCTGCGGCATGCGCTTGCCGGTGCGCAGGTAGAACGGCACGCCGGACCAGCGCCAGTTGCGGATGTCCACGCGCATCGCGACGAAGGTTTCGGCGTCGCTGTTGGGGTTGGCATTTTCCTCGGCGAGATAGCCGGGCACCGCCTTACCGTCGATGAAACCGCTGGTGTACTGCCCACGCACCACGCGGGTGGCCAGTTGTTCCGGCGCGATGGGCTCCAGCGCGCGCAGCACCTTCACCTTCTCGTCGCGGATGCTGTCGGCGGTCAGGTCCGCCGGCGGGTCCATCGCGATCAGGCAGAGTAGTTGCAACAGGTGGTTCTGCACCATGTCGCGCAACTGGCCGGCCTTGTCGAAGTAGCCCCAGCGGCCTTCGATGCCGACCTTCTCGGCCACGCTGATCTCCACATGGGAGATGTGGTTCTGGTTCCACTGGGTCTCGAACAGGCTGTTGGCGAAGCGCAGCGCGATGAGGTTCTGCACCGTCTCCTTGCCCAGGTAGTGGTCGATCCGGTAGATGCGGTTTTCCGGAAAGAAGCGCGCCACCGCGTCGTTCACCACGCGGGAGGATTCCAGGTCATGACCGATGGGTTTTTCCAGCACCACCCGGGTGCGCTCGGCAAGGCCGACGGCCGCGAGGTTCTCGCAGATGCCGCCGAACACCGAGGCCGCCGTGGCGAAATACGCCACCAGCGTCTGCGCGTTGCCAACCCGCTCGACCAACGTTCTGTAGGCGCCGGCGTCGAGGAAGTCCATGCTCAGGTGCGTCAGCCGCGCCTGGAAGCGGGTCCACACGGCGTCATCCCACTCGTTCGCCGGCACCGCCTGGCGCAGGCGGCCTTCGATGGTGGCCAGCGGCGCCTCGCTGGCACCGTCGTCACGGGCCAGGGCGAGGATGCGGGTGTCGCCGTGCAGCAGGCCCTCGCGGTCCAGTTGATACAGCGCCGGCAGCAGCTTGCGCAGGGCGAGATCACCCAGTGCGCCGAACAGCGCCAGGGTACAGGGTAGAACGCGCACATCAGGCATTTGTTGTTACCAACTAAATTTTGAACGATAGTTAGTCTTACACGCCGGCATTAAGACAAATATGTAGTAATTAAACAACATATTTTTGCCACCTCGCGCTGTTGTTGGTCGCCTGCCGGCCTGACGTTAGGATAGCGCCGCTGGCCGCCCCTACCCGGCCAACCGTCGATTGCCCAAGGAGCACGGATGAAAAACCTGCTGGAGCAGATCCAGAGCCGTCTGGAACAGCTGAACAAGGCCGAGCGCAAGGTCGCCGAAGTGATCCTGCACGACCCGCAGCAGGCCACGCGCTTCAGCATCGCCGCGCTGGCCCAGGCCTCCAGCGTCAGCGAGCCGACGGTGAACCGCTTCTGCCGCTCCTTCGGCATGAGCGGCTACCCGGAACTGAAGATCCAACTGGCCCAGAGCCTGGCCAGCGGCGCGGCCTTCGTCACCCAGGCGGTGGCGGAGAACGATGGCCCCGAGGCCTACACCCGGAAGATCTTCAGCAGCACCATCGCCTCGCTGGACAGCGCCTACAAGCTGCTCGACCCGAAGCTGATCGACCGCGCCGTGGATCTGCTGATCCAGGCCCGGCAGATCCACTTCTTCGGCCTCGGCGCTTCGAGTTCCGTGGCGCTGGATGCGCAGCACAAGTTCTTCCGCTTCAACCTGGCAGTGTCGGCCCACAGCGATGTGCTGATGCAGCGGATGATCGCCTCGGTGGCGCACACCGGCGACCTGTTCGTGGTGATTTCCTATACCGGGCGTACCCGCGAGCTGGTGGAAGTGGCGCACCTCGCGCGGCAGAACGGCGCCTCGGTGCTCGGCCTGACCGCCGCCGACTCCCCACTGGCCCGCGCCAGCACCCTGAGCCTGGACATTCCACTACCGGAAGACACCGACATCTACATGCCGATGACCTCGCGGATCATCCAGCTCACCGTGCTCGACGTCCTCGCCACCGGCGTAACCCTGCGCCGCGGAGTGGACTTCCAGCCGCACCTGCGGCGGATCAAGGAGAGCCTGGTGCCGACGCGCTACCAGCTCGATGAGGAGGATTGAGAGACGGCCAGCAGGTATTGCGGCCTTTTGTAGGAGCGAGCCCGCTCGCGAACAGTCTCGCCGGCGACTACGGAGCCAAGCGGTTCGCGAGCAAGCTCGCTCCTACAGTCGTTCAGACCGCCCGCGTCAGACCAACCCGGCCCGCAGGTTCAGCAGCATGCGCTCGCCCTGCGCCAGGATCAGCCCACCGGCGCGATAGCCCGCGGCGCCGATGCACAGGAAACGCTCCGCCTCGCTCGCCGTCACCTGCTCCACCGCGCGGCTGCCGGGGTGCCAGATGACGCTGCCGGCGCCTACGTTCTTGTCGATGCGCAGGCGGCGTTGCCAGCCGGCATCCTCCAGTACCAGGGAGCCGGTGTTGTAGAGCACCTGCTTGACCGCGCCACGGGGCGCCCAGGTGTTGGGCAGGCCGCTGGCCTTGCCGTCCAGTTCCATGCCGTGGACCACCGAGCGGCGTAGCGAACCCACGCGCCAGTAAGGTTGCAAGGCAAAGCTGAACAGGCAGTCGCTGTCATCTTCGTGGTAGCTGGAGAGCTCGATGTCCAGGTCCTGGCCCAGGCGCGCTTCCAGGCGCACGTGCCAGTCCTCGATGTCCAGCTGCCAGCTGACCACCACCTTGCTGTCATCGGCCCAGGCATCGAGCATGCGCCACTCGCGCTGGCGCGCCCAGCCGTGCTGGGGCCAGTCGGGCTCGACCGGATGGCTGCCGAACCAGGGCCAGCAGACCGGGATGCCGCCACGGATCGGCGCCGTGCTCAGGCTCGGCCACTGCCCGGAGCACCACAACAGCGGGCGCGCGCCGCGCGGCTGGAAGTGCAGCAGTTGCGCACCCTGGCGGCTGAACACCGCCTGGCACTGCGGATGGTCGATGAGCAGCAGGTCGCGACGCTGGAAGCGCACCCAGTCGAAGGGGCGCTTGGCCCGCATGGAATGAAAAAAGCGCTGCAGCGGATGCTCGAGCATTATCCGGATGTCCTGATCCAATCCCTGCCCGGACGCTCCGGGGCGTAAAGAGGCTGTAGTTTCACTACATTCGATGAAAGGCGGCGATTCTACTCGCAAAGCCTAGTCACGCGCAGCGCCCGCGCCAACGAAAAGCACATCCGCAAAGCGCCCTCCCCGCCATCCCGGCAGGCCGACGCGGGACCGCGACACTCCACACCGGCTCAGGCTTCGGCCCTCAAGGCCTGCTCCAGAGCCACACCGGCACCGAACAGCCCCGGATGCTCCGCCGTCATCACCCACACCGGCACCTGCTCCAGATACGGTCCGCTGGTCTTGCCGCGCGCCGCGAAGGCCGCGGCGAAACCGCTGCGCTGGAAACGTTCGAGGAAGCGCGGAACGATGCCACCGGTGATATACACGCCGCCCAGCGCGCCCACCGTCAGCGCCGCATTTCCGGCGACCCGCGCCAGCCACAGGAAAAAGTGTTCCAGAACCCCATCGGCATAGGCATCGCCGGTCATGGCGCGCTCGCCGATCTGGGCGGCGGTAGCGCACTTGGGCTCAATGCCATCGAGCTGGCAGCTCATGCGGTAGAGATTCTCCAGGCCACTACCGGACAACACCCGCTCGGCCGAGACATGGCCGTACTTCTCGCGCAGCAGTTGCCAGAGGGCGAAATCGCGCTCGGACGTCACCGGCAGGTCGACATGGCCACCCTCGCACGGCAGCACCTCCCAACCGCCAGCCGGCAGCGGCATCAGGCTGGCGACGCCCAGGCCGGTGCCGGGACCGATGATCAGTTTCGCGCGCCCCTCCAGCGCGTTGCCAGTGCGCACCTGCACCAGATGCTCTTCCGACAGTCGCGAAGCCGCCCAGGCCATGGTGCTGAAGTCGTTGACCAGCAGCAGATGACTGAGCCCCAGCGCGGCGCGGAAGGCGTCGCGCTTGATTACCCAGTGGTTGTTGGTGAAGCGGAAGTCACCGGCGCCCACCGGCCCGGCACAGGCCAGGCAGACGTTGTGGATGGCCGACAGCGGCTGACCGATGCGCTGCAGGTAGTCGCGCACGGCGTCTTCCGGACGCGGGTAGTCGGCGCAGGCCAGGACCTGAATGGATTCGAGGACTTCCCCGCGCCACAGGGCGAAGCGGGCGTTGGTGCCACCGATATCGCCGACCAGGGCGAAAGCGTTCTGGGCGTTGCTGGAATTCATGGCGAGCTCGGCCTGGAAATGTGAAAGAAGGGGCTCATGCCAGCATAGGACATCGACTCGATCCCCCGCGCGACGGGCTGGCCGTCGCACGGGAGACCCACGTCTCAGCGCGCGCCGCTGAGCTCGGTGGTGAAGCTGCACGCCCCCTGCTCCGCCGGACTGAAGGCGTTGCGCATGAAGGCGAACAGTTCGCGCCCCATGCCCTGGTTATCGATGACCGGGGTTTCCACCTGCGGACGAGCGTCCCATTCCGCCGCATCCACCAGCACGCGCAGCTCGCCGGTGGTGCCGTCGACGCGCACCACGTCGCCGTCGCGCAGCTTGGCCAGCGGGCCGCCGTTGAGCGCCTCGGGGGACACGTGGATCGCCGCCGGCACCTTGCCGGAGGCGCCGGACATGCGCCCGTCGGTGACCAGCGCCACCTTGAAGCCACGGTCCTGCAGCACGCCGAGGAACGGCGTGAGCTTGTGCAGCTCCGGCATGCCGTTGGCGCGTGGGCCCTGGAAGCGCACCACGGCGACCAGGTCGCGCTCCAGCTCGCCGGCCTTGAAGGCGGCGGCCAGGCTCGACTGGTCGTGGAAAATGCGCACCGGTGCCTCGACGATCTGATGCTCCAGCGCCACGGCGGATACCTTCATCACGCCGCGACCGAGGTTGCCTTCCATCAGGCGCAGGCCGCCTTCGGTAGAGAAGGGCTTGTCCAGCGGACGCAGGATGCTCTCGTCCAGGCTCGCCGCCGGGCCTTCGCGCCAGACCAGCTTGCCCTCGTCGAGGAAGGGTTCCTGCAGGTAGCGACGCAGGCCCTTGCCAACCACGGTCTGCACGTCCTCATGCAGCAGGCCGCCATCCAGCAGTTGACGGACCAGGAAGGACATGCCGCCCGCCGCCTGGAAGTGGTTGATGTCGGCCTGCCCGTTCGGGTAGATGCGCGCCAGGGTCGGCACCACCTCGGAGAGGTCGGCCATGTCCTGCCAGGTCAGCTGGATGCCGGCGGCCTGGGCGATGGCCAGCAGGTGCAGGGTGTGGTTGGTCGAACCGCCGGTGGCGAGCAGCGCCACCACCGAGTTGACCAGCGATTTCTCATCGACGATCTCCGCCATCGGCACGTACTGGCCATTTTCCGGCGTCAGGCGGGTGGCCTGGCGCGCGGCCTCGCGGGTCAGCTCGTCGCGCAGCGGGGTATTCGGGTTGACGAAGGAGGCTCCCGGCAGGTGCAGGCCCATCACTTCCACCAGCAGCTGGTTGGTGTTGGCGGTGCCATAGAAGGTGCAGGTGCCCGGCGCGTGGTAGGAGGCCATCTCCGAGGCCAGCAGCTCCTCGCGGGTGGCCTTGCCTTCGGCGAACAGCTGGCGCACCGCGGCCTTCTCCTTGTTGGAGATACCGGTGGGCATCGGGCCGGCAGGCACGAACACCACCGGCAGATGGCCGAAGCGCAGCGCGCCGATCAGCAGGCCGGGGACGATCTTGTCGCACACGCCCAGGCACAGCGCGGCGTCGAACATGTTGTGCGACAGCGCGATGGCGGTGCCCATCGCGATCACATCGCGGCTGGCCAGGGACAGCTCCATCCCCGGCTCGCCCTGGGTCACGCCGTCACACATGGCCGGCACGCCGCCGGCGAACTGGCCGACCGAGCCGATCTGCCGCAGGGCGTCCTTGATCAGTTCCGGGAAGCGCTCCAGCGGCTGGTGCGCGGAGAGCATGTCGTTGTAGGCGGAAACGATGGCGACGTTGGCCTGGTTCATCAGCCGCAACGCCTGCTTGTCGGATTCACCACAGGCCGCGACGCCGTGGGCGAGGTTGCCGCAGGGCAGCGTGCCACGGTGCGGGCCCTTGGTGGCGGCTGCCTTGACCAGGTCGAGGTAGCGCTGGCGCGTGGCCGCGCTGCGGGCCTGGATGCGCTGGGTGACTTCGAGCACGCGGGGGTGCATGGCAGCATTCTCCTACAGACTATCAGTTGTTATTTTTACAACATAATCTTCGAATACAAAGCATTTACTTTTCTTCGAAGCGGAAATTTAATGTTTTTTACCACAACATAAGAAAAGAGACGACCTTCATGACTATACGCCTGGCGATCAACGGGTTCGGCCGCATCGGTCGGAATATCCTCCGTGCACTCTACTCCGGCCCCTACCGCCAGCACCTGCAGGTAGTGGCGATCAACGACCTGGGCGATGCGGCGATCAACGCCCACCTGTTGCAGTACGACAGCGTGCACGGACGCTTCCCCGGCCGGGTGGAACATGACGCGGAAAGCCTCAGCGTAGAGGGCGACCGCATCGCCGTCACGGCCATCCGCAACCCGGCGGAGCTGCCCTGGAAGGCGCTGGAGGTGGACATCGTGCTGGAATGCAGCGGTCTTTTCACCGCCCGCGACAAGGCCGCCGCGCACCTTGCAGCCGGTGCGCGACAGGTGTTGATCTCGGCGCCGGGCCAGGGTGTCGACGCCACGGTGGTCTATGGCGTCAACGAACAGATCCTGCGGGCGGAGCACCGGATCGTCTCCAACGCCTCCTGCACCACCAACTGCCTGGCGCCGGTGGTCCAGGTACTGCACCGCGAGCTGGGCATAGAGCACGGACTGATGACCACCATCCATGCCTACACCAACGACCAGAACCTCTCCGACGTCTACCACAGCGATCCGTACCGGGCGCGCTCGGCCACCCAGTCGATGATCCCCACGAAAACCGGCGCCGCCGACGCGGTGGGGCTGGTGTTGCCTGAGCTGGCCGGCAAGCTGACCGGGCTGGCGGTACGGGTGCCGGTGATCAACGTGTCGCTGGTGGACCTCACGGTGCAGGTCGCCCGCGACACCAGCGCCGAGCAGGTCAATGCGTTGTTCGAACGCGCCAGCCAGGGCTCGGCGATCCTCGGCTGCAACCGCCAGCCGCTGGTCTCGGTGGACTTCAACCACGATTCGCACTCGGCGATATTCGACGCCAGCCACACCCGGGTGAGCGGCCGGCTGGTCAAGGCGATGGCCTGGTACGACAACGAGTGGGGCTTCTCCAACCGCATGCTGGATACGGCGCGGGCGATGTGGGACGCGCGGAGCTGAGACGCCTCGGCCGCCGGGGTTCGCGAGCAAGCTCGCTCCTAGAAGGGTGGAGCGTTTGTTCTTCGTAGGAGCGAGCTTGCTCGCGAACAGCCAGCGCACAATCAATAGCCACGGCGCATAACGCTTCGCGCGATGCCTCCGACGAACTAGAATCCGCCGGTCCACCTGCATCCGCCATCCCCATGCTCGCCCTCAAGCTCACCCTGGTTCCGCTGTTCCTGTTGCTGGTTTCGCTCTGCGGACGCTGGTGGGGCCCCGCCGTCGCCGGCTGCCTCGCCGCCCTGCCCGCCATTACGGGACCGATCCTCTACCTGATCACCGTGGAGCATGGCCGCGATTTCGGTGCCCGGGCCGCACTGCTGGCGCTGGCGGCGATCTTCGCTTCGGAAGCGTTCAACTTCGCCTATGCCTGGATCTGCCGGCGCCACGCGTGGCCGCTGGCGCTGGGCGGCGCGCTGCTGGCCTGGCTGGTCGCCGCCTGGGGGCTGACGCAGCTACCCGCCCTGCCCATCTGGGCATTGATGGCTGCGGCGCTGGGAGCACTGACCAGCCAACTGTTCATGCCGCGTGCCGAACTGCCGGCAGCCGTCTCGCCGGTAGGACGCCTCGAACTGGGGTTGCGCATGTTCGCGGGCGCCTTACTGACCCTGGCCGTCACCGCCCTCGCCGGCTGGGCCGGGCCGAGCTGGAGCGGCCTGCTGGCGGTGTTCCCGCTGCTCTCCATCGTGCTCTGCGTGTCGTCGCAGCGGCTGCATGGCGCGGGCTTCGTCATCGCCCTGCTGCGCGGCATGGTCACCGGGCGCCCGGCCTTCGCGGCATTCTGCCTGTGGCTGGCGCTGCGCCTGCCGGACAGCGAGGCACTGCCGTGCTTCGCCGAAGCGGCGCTGCTGGCCGTGCTGGTACAGGGAGCCGTGCGCTGGCTGATCGGGCTGCGCAGCCGAAGGCTGGCGAAAGCCGCCTGAAACGCTGCCCGAAATGAACAACGCCACGGCTGATCCAGCCGTGGCGTTTTCGTTTGCGGCAGCGAGTGACGCTTAGAGCAGCGTGAAGCTCTGCTCCTTCACGTTGTCCGAATCCAGGCCGACGTAGACCTTGAACTCGCCCGGCTCCGAGGCGTAGCGCAGTTGGCTGTCGTAGAAGCGCAGGTCTTCCTCGCGGATCGGGAACTGCACCACCTTCGACTCGCCCGGCTGCAGCAGGATCTTGCTGAAACCCTTGAGTTCCTTGACCGGGCGGCTGATGGACGCGGCGACGTCGCGCAGGTAGAGCTGCACGGTGGTCTCGCCGGCGACCTTGCCGGTGTTCTTCACGGTCACGCTGGCGGTCAGCTGGTCACCCTTCTTCAGCTTGCTGCCCGACATCTTCACGTCCGAGACGCTGAAGTCGGTGTAGCTCAGGCCGTAGCCGAAGGGGTACAGCGGGCCGTTCTGCGAGTCGAAGTAGCGCGAGGTGTACTTGTTCGGGTGCTCGTGGTCGAACGGGCGGCCGGTGTTCAGGTGGTTGTAGTAGATCGGTACCTGGCCCACCGAGCGCGGGAAGGTCATGCTCAGCTTGCCCGCCGGGTTGTAGTCGCCGAACAGCACGTCGGCGATGGCGTTGCCGCCCTCGGTGCCGCTGAACCAGGTTTCCAGGATGGCATCGGCGTTGGCGCTTTCCCAGCGCAGGTCCAAGGGCCGGCCGTTCATCAGCACCAGCACCAGCGGCTTGCCGGTGGCCTTGAGAGCCTTGAGCAGTTCGATCTGGCTCTGCGCGATGTGCAGGTTGGTCTTGCTCGACGCCTCGTGGGCCATGCCCTGGGCCTCGCCGACCACGGCCACCACCACGTCGGCCTGCTGCGCCTTGGCCACGGCCTCGTCGATCATCGACTTCGGGCTGCGCGAGTCGACGCTGACGTCCTCGCTGTACTCGTTGAGGTACTTGATGATCTCCGCATCGTCGGTGACGTTGGCGCCCTTGGCATAGAGCAGCGCAGCCTTGCCACGGGTCGCCGTGCCCATGCCTTCGAGCACGGTCACCGCCTGGAAGGCCTTGCCGGCGGCGGACCAACTGCCCATCACGTCGCGCTTGCTGTCGGCCAGCGGGCCGACCAGGGCGATCACGCCGTCACGCTTGAGCGGCAGCACGCCGTTCTGGTTCTTCAGCAGGACCATGCCCTTGCGCGCGATCTCGCGGGCGTCGGCACGGTGCAGGCGCTCCTCGGCGTCGGTGTCCACCGGGTCCTTGCCCTGCAGGTAGCGGTACGGATCCTGGAACAGGCCCATGTCCCACTTGGCGGCCAGCACGTCGCGGCAGGCGCGGTCGATCTCGGCCTGGCTGATCAGTCCGGCCTTGAGCAGTTCGGGCATGTGCCTGCCGTAGAGATCGTCGTTCATGTTCATTTCGACGCCGGCGTTGATCGCCAGGCGGGTGGCGTCGCGCTCGTTGGCGGCCACGCCGTGCTTGATCAGTTCGCCCACCGCGCCGTGGTCGCTCAGGGTCAGGCCCCTGTAGCCCCACTGGCCGCGCAGCAGGTCCTGCAGCAGCCACTGGTTGGCGGTGGCCGGCACGCCGTTGATGCTGTTCAGCGAGACCATCACCGCGCCGGCGCCGGCGTCGATGGCCGCGCGGTACGGCGGCAGGTAGTCCTGGAACATGCGCTGCAGGCTCATGTCCACGGTGTTGTAGTCGCGGCCGCCTTCGCCGGCGCCATACAGGGCGAAGTGCTTGACCCCGGCCATGATGGTTTGCGGCTGGTCCAGGCCCTTGCCCTGGTAGCCCCTGACCACCGCGGCGGCGACCTTGCTGGTCAGCCAGGCGTCTTCGCCGAAGCCTTCGGAGACACGGCCCCAGCGCGGGTCACGGGCGATGTCGACGGTGGGCGAATAGGTCAGGTTGAGACCGTCGGCGCTGGCCTCGATGGCCGCGACGCGGGCGCTGCGCTCGATGGACGCCAGGTCCCAGCTCGCCGCCAGGCCCAGGCCGATGGGGAATACGGTGCGGTGGCCGTGGACCACGTCATAGGCGAAGAACAGCGGGATCTTCAGCCGGCTCTTCATCGCCGCATCCTGCAGGTCGCGGATGCCCGGACGCACCACGGTATTGAACACCGCGCCGGTGGTGCCCTCGGCGATTTCCTTCAGCAGTACCGGCTTGGGATGGTCCGGCCCGACGCTGACCAGGCGCAACTGGCCGATCTTCTCTTCCAGCGTCATGCGCTGCATCAGGCTGTCGAGGAAGGCGTCCTTGGACTGGCCGGGCAGCGGCACGGCGGGAGCCTCGGCGGCGAGAAGCGATGCGCTGTTCAGGCCCAGCAGCAGGCCGAGCCAGCAGATGCGGCTGATTGGAGTTCTTTTCATATGGGTACTCAGCAGCCTGCGCGAGGCGCCGGGCCACTGTGGAATGTTGTAGAGGGTCGTCGAAGGGGCCGGTATTCCGGCGGCTCCCCCGGGTGGTGCCGCCGACGCCGTTCGAACGCGGCACATAAGTTCGTCGTGCCGGCAGCGGAAGTCAATCACCGAATGGCTGGAAAGCAGCGGCCATCCAGGCCAACGCCTGCACTCAATGGTCGCGATTGCGCGCGTTGAACTCCATTTCCTCGAGCATGGCTTCGCGCAGCGCACGCTCTTCGTCCCATTCGTCTTCCTCGGGAGCGGACGGCGCTGAGGTCAGCGGCGCGGTTGCTGCGGTCTCGGCATTCGTTTCGGGCTCGGCAGCCGCTTCGGCTTCACCCTGCGGCTCGACCTCCGGCAGCGCGTGAACGCCGCTGAAGTCGGCATCCACGCCGGAGTCTTCGTCGTCGCTCGGCGGGCGATCGATCAGGTCGTCGAAGTCGGTCTTCAGGCCCTGCTCCATCTCGTCCAGCTCGGCGAGCAGGCTGCGGAAGCTGGTTTCCTCCGGCTTTTCCTCCGGCGGCGCGGGCTCCGGCTCCTCGCCGGCATCGCGCAGCGCCTGGTCGGCCAGGGCCTGCAGGGACGGCGGGACGTAGTCCTCGTCGTATTCCTCGGGGCCGGGCAGGCTGACGGTGGGCGCCATGTCCTCGAGGATCGGCTGCGGCTCGGGCTCCATCAGTTTCAGCTCGGCCAGCGGCGGCAGTTCTTCCAGGCTCTTGAGGTTGAAGTAATCGAGAAAGGTCCGCGTGGTCGCCAGCATCGCCGGGCGGCCGGGCACCTCGCGGTAGCCGACGATGCGGATCCACTCGCGCTCCATCAGCGTCTTGACGATCTGGGTGTTCACCGCGACGCCACGGATTTCCTCGATCTCGCCACGGGTGATCGGCTGGCGGTAGGCGATCAGCGCCAGGGTCTCCAGCAGGGCACGGGAATAGCGCTGCGGGCGCTCCTCCCACAGGCGGCCGACCCAGGGAGCGAGCTTCTCGCGCACCTGCAGGCGGTAGCCGGTGGCCACTTCCTTCAGCTCGAAGGCACGCCCCGCGCAGGACAGCGACAGCACCGCCAGCGCATCGCGAAACTGTTGCGGCTCCGGCCGCTCGGCCTCTTCGAACAGCTCGCCGAGGCGCTCCAGCGACAGCGGCTTGCCAGCCGCCAGGAGGATGCCTTCGAGCAGGGTCGCCAGTTCTTTGGGGTCGGACAGGTTCATCGAGTCGCTCAGTGGGTCAGCCGAAACGGGTGAAGGCCGGGTGGTACGCCACTTCGCCGCGCACCGCCTGTGCCGCCGGGGTCAGGCGCAGGCACTGGCAGTACTGGGCGGGAGTGCCGGGGAATACCAGGGTGTCGTCGGCGATGAAGCCGAAACGCGAATAATAAGCCGGATCGCCCACCAGCACACAGCCGGCCACGCCGTCGGCGCGCAGCTGCAACAGGCAGGCCCTGGCCAGCGCGCTGCCGATGCCGGCCTTCTGCCGCGCCGGCAACACCGCCAGCGGGCCCAGGCCCAGCCAGCCGATGGATTCGCCGTCGATGGTCACCGGCGAGGCGGCCAGGTAACCGACCACGTCGCCGGCCTCCTCGGCCACCAGCGCGAGGCTGAGGGCCCCGTCCTCGCGCAGGGACTGCACCAGCAGGTGCTCGGTCTGCCGGCTGTGCGGATGGTCGGCGAAGGCCGCGCGCAACAGGGCGTCGATGGCGGCGTGGTCGCCGGGTTGTTCAGAGCGAATCTTCAAGGTCATCGAAAGTCGGCTCCGCAGGCGCGGCCTCCTCGGGCTCGAAGGCCCCCTCGCCTTCCTCCTGTGCGGCTTCGGCGGACGGGGCGCCTTCCGTGGTCTCGGTCCGGGCGCGCACGTGGATCGGCGCGAAGGCGGCGTTCTGTACCAGCTCCACCAGTTGCTCCTTCACCAGTTCGAGCACGGCCATGAAGGTCACCACCACGCCGAGCTTGCCCTCCTCGACGCGGAACAGGCTGACGAAAGGCACGAAGCCCTCGCCCTTGAGGCGCTCGAGGATTTCGCTCATGCGCTCGCGGGTGGAGAGCATTTCGCGGGTGACCTGGTGACTCTCGAACAGGTCGGCGCGGCGCAACACTTCGGCCATGCACAGCATCAGCTCCTGCATGTCGACGTCGGGCAGCAGCTTGCGCGCCCGCGCGTCCGGCGCGGCAACGCTGGGCAGGATGATGTCGCGGCCCAGGCGCGGCAGGGTGTCGAGATCCTCGGCGGCCTTCTTGAAGCGCTCGTACTCCTGCAGGCGGCGGATCAGCTCGGCGCGCGGGTCTTCCTCTTCTTCCTCGGCCTCGGCCGAGCGCGGCAGCAGCATGCGCGACTTGATCTCGGCAAGCATGGCGGCCATCACCAGGTATTCGGCGGCCAGCTCCAGGCGCACCGACTTCATCAGCTCGACGTAGCCCATGTACTGGCGGGTGATCTCCGCCACCGGGATGTCGAGGATGTTGATGTTCTGCTTGCGGATCAGGTAGAGCAGCAGGTCGAGCGGGCCTTCGAAGGCTTCGAGGAAGACTTCCAGGGCGTCCGGCGGGATGTACAGGTCCTGCGGCAGCTCGGTCAGGGCCTCGCCGTAGACCAGCGCCAACTGTACCGGGGCCCGGTATTCGGTGGCGCTGGACGGATCGTCCGGCTCGGTCAGGTCACTCATCGGCCACTCGTCAGGCTCTGGGGGATATGGGCGGCATTATCCCTGCTTTTACCCCTCGTGGGTGGGGGAAATGGCTCAAGGGATGGGCGGTGTCAAATCACGTCGCGCGGCGGTGGGCATTCCTGTAGGAGCGAGCTTGCTCGCGAACCAGGCTCCGCAGCGGGGGCTTGTTCGCGAGCAAGCTCGCTCCTACGAAAAGCGTTTATCAGCGGTAGGACAATCCCATGGCATGCCGCACCTCCACCAGCGTCTCGCGGGCGGTTTCGCGGGCGTGCTCGGCACCCTCGGCGAGGATGCTGCGCACCAGCTCCGGGTTGTCCTCGTAGTCCAGCGCGCGTTCCTGGATCGGCGCCAGTTCCTGCTGGATCGCCTCGATCAGCGGCCGCTTGCAGTCCAGGCAGCCGATGCCGGCGCTGCGGCAGCCCTCCTGCACCCACTGCCGACAGCCGTCGTCGGAGTAGATCAGGTGCCACTGCCACACCGGGCAAAGGTCCGGATTGCCGGGATCGTTGCGGTGCACCCGCGCAGGGTCCGTGGGCATCCGCGCGATCTTTTCTTCCACCTCCGCCGGGCTGTCGCGCAGGGCGATGGTGTTGCCGTGGGACTTGGACATCTTGTGGCCATCCAGCCCCGGCATCTTCGGCGCCTGGCTGACCAGGGTCTGAGGCTCGGGCAGCAGCAGCCGGCTGCTGCCTTCGAGGTAGCCCAGCAGCCGCTCGCGGTCGCCCAGGGTCAGGCTCTGCTGCTCCTTGAGCAGGGCCTGCGCGGTTTCCAGTGCCTCGGCGTCGCCCTGCTCCTGCCAGGTGCGGCGCAGGCTGGAGTAGAGTTTGCCGGTCTTCTTGCCCAGGCGGCCGATGGCGGTCTGCACCCGTTCCTCGAAATCGTCTTCGCCGCCGTAGAGATGGTTGAAGCGACGGGCGATCTCGCGGCTGAACTCGACGTGGGCGAACTGATCGGAACCCACCGGCACCCAGCCGGCGCGGTAGATCAGGATGTCCGCCGCCTGCAGCAGCGGATAGCCGAGGAAGCCGTAGGTGGAGAGGTCCTTGTGGCTGAGCTTTTCCTGCAACTCCTTGTAGGTCGGCACCCGCTCCAGCCAGGACAGCGGACAGATCATCGACAGCAGCAGGTGCAATTCGGCGTGCTCGGGTACCTGGGACTGGATGAACAGGGTCGCCGCGCTGGGGCTGATGCCCACGGCCAGCCAGTCGATGGCCATGTCGCGCACATGCCGGCGGATGCCCTCGGTCTCGTCGTACTCGGTGGTCAGGGCATGCCAGTCGACGATGGAAAAGAAACACTCGTATTCGTGCTGCAGCTTTACCCAGTTCTGCAACACGCCGTGGTAATGCCCCAGGTGCAGGCGCCCGGTGGGGCGCATGCCGGACAGCACGCGGCGCTGGGAATCGACGCTGGCCAAAGATCAACCTCGTGGAATCAACGGACGAAGTGCGCAGTATAGAAGTCAGGCACCGACCATGAACGGTTCCGGGTCGCCGCAGCCGACACGCACCACCACCGGGTCCTCGTCGGTCAGGGCGATCACCGTGGAAGCCTCACCGCCGCCGTAGCCGCCGTCGATGATCAGGTCCACCTGATGCTCCAGCAGGTCGCGCATCTCGTACGGGTCGTTCAGCGGCTCGGTCTGCCCCGGCAGGATCAGGCTGACGCTCATCAACGGCTCGCCCAGTTCCTCCAGCAGGGCCAGGGCTATGGGGCAGCTCGGCACGCGCAGGCCGATGGTGCGGCGCTTGGGGTGCAGCAACATGCGCGGCACTTCGCGGGTGGCGTTGAGGATGAAGGTGTATGGCCCCGGCGTGTGCGCCTTGAGCAGGCGGAACAGGCCGGTGTCGACCTTGGCGTAGAGCCCAAGCTCGGAGAGGTCGCGGCAGACCAGGGTGAAGTTGTGCTTGTCGTCCAGCCGGCGGATGCGGCGGATGCGCTCCACCGCCGACTTTTCGCCGATGCGGCAACCCAGCGCGTAGGAGGAATCGGTGGGATAGGCGATCACGCCGCCCTGCCGGACGATCTCCACCGCCTGTTTGATCAGGCGCGACTGGGGGTTTTCCGGGTGGACCTGGAAGAACTGGCTCATTGAGTCTCCTTGTTCCCTATGGCGTTGTCCGCAGAGGCGAAACGCGGCCAGAGCGGCGGCAGGTCCTCCGGCACCGCGCGGTACAGGCCCAGTTCGGACCAGTCGCTGGGACCGTGGAAATCGCTGCCGGCGGTGACCATCAGGCCGAACTCGCGGGCGAGGATGCTGAGCACGCCGACCTGCTCCGCCGGTTGCGGCCCATTGACCACCTCGATGGCATGGCCGCCGGCGGCGATGAAGTCAGCGACCAGCTTGCGCCGCTTGGTACGCGTGAAATCGTATTGGCAGGGGTGCGCCAGGCTGATCCAGGCGCCGGCGCCGCGCAGGCTGCCGAGCGCATCGGCAAGGGCCGGCCAGTGCTGCTTGACGTCCCCCAGCTTGCCGGCGCCCAGCCACTTGCGGAAGGCTTCGGCGCGATCCTTGACGTAGCCCTGGCGCAGCAGGAATTCGGCGAAGTGCGGACGCGCCGGGGCGTTCTCGCTGTCGCCCAGCTCGCGCTGCACCGCCCGCGCGCCCTCGAAGGCGCCGGGCATGCCCTTGGCCTCCAGGCGCCGGCCGATCTCCTCGGCGCGGGTCCAGCGGGCGCGGTGCAGGTCGTGGAGGGCCTTGACCAGCGACTCGGCGCGCGGATCGAAGCCATAGCCCAGCACGTGGATGGTGGCGCCGCCCCAGGTGCAGGACAGCTCCACCCCATCGACCAGTTCCATACCCAACCGACGTGCGGCTTCGCGGGCCTCGGGGAGGCCGTCGAGGGTGTCGTGGTCGGTCAGCGCCAGCACGCGCACGCCGCGTCCGTGGGCACGCTCGACCAGGGCCGTCGGGCTGAGGAGTCCGTCGGACGCGGTGCTGTGGCAGTGCAGGTCGACTCGCATGCAGGGCTTCCGTAGGCTGGGGACGGCTTATTTCTGTATAGACGCTTATGTGCGCCCGCTCTCACGGTAATCGGTTGAAACCATGACCGGGCACAGCGTTGGGCGGATGAGGCTTTCAGTTCACCGGCAGGTTGGTATTATGCCGGCTCTACCAGGCTCTGGCTGCCGTAATGAAGCAATTCATCGATTTCATCCCCCTCATTCTGTTCTTCATCGTCTACAAGCTCGATCCGCGCAACGTCGAACTGGCCGGCCAGAGCTTCTCGGTCGGCGGCATCTACAGTGCCACCGCCATGCTGATCGCCGCGTCCGTGGTGGTCTACGGCGCCCTGCTGATCAAGCAGCGCAAGCTGGACAAGGGCCAGTGGGTCACCCTCGCCGCCTGCCTGCTGTTCGGCGGCATGACCCTGGCCTTCCATAGCGAAACCTTCCTCAAGTGGAAGGCGCCCGTGGTGAACTGGCTGTTCGCCCTGGCCTTCGCCGGCAGTCACTTCATCGGTGGCCAGCCGCTGATCCAGCGGATCATGGGCCACGCGGTGCACCTCTCCGAGTCCCTCTGGGCGAAGCTGAACGTCGCCTGGGTGCTGTTCTTCCTGATCTGCGGCTGTGTCCAGCTGTTCGTCGCCTTCACCTTCCAGAGCATCTGGGTGGACTTCAAGGTGTTCGGCAGCCTGGGCATGACCCTGCTGTTCCTGATCGGCCAGGGCGTGTTCCTGGCCCGCCACATGCACGATGAACCTACCGGCGAAAAACCCAAGGACTGACATGCTCTACGCGATCATTGCCCGTGACATCACCGCTTCCCAAGAACGCCGCCTGGCCACTCGCCCCGCGCACATCGCCCGCCTGGAGCAACTGAAGGAAGAAGGCCGCCTGGTGCTGGCCGGCCCGCACCCGGCCATCGACAGCAACGACCCGGGCGCCGCCGGCTTCACCGGCAGCCTGATCGTCGCCGAGTTCGAGTCCCTGGCCGCAGCGCAGGCCTGGGCCGACGCCGACCCGTACCGCGCCGCCGGCGTCTACGCCGAGGTCGTGGTCAAGCCCTTCAAGAAAGTCCTGCCCTAACCCGCTCGAACGTTGTACCCCGCGGCACGGAACGCCACGGGGGTTCGCAGCCGGACACCGCCGGGATGGCCGTGGACGGCGGACCATCATCGAACAAGGAGTCCCGATGCGCCGTCTGCCCCTGCTGGTCTGCCTCACCCTGCCCCTGGCCGTCCAGGCCGAACAACCCGCTCCGGAACAGCCTCCGGCCGCCGCTGTCGAACCCATCGATAGCGCGAGCGCCGACGCCCGCGGCGACCTCGAACGCCGCCTGGCCGAGAGCGAACAGCAACGCCAGGCGCTGGCCGCCCAACTGGCCGCCCAATCCGCAGATCGGGACAACCGCCGGGACGAAGCCGTCATCGGCCGCCTGCGCCAGGAGAACCAGCGCCTGAAGCTGCAACTGCGCGAGGCCCAGTCACAACAGCCGCCACGCCTGCTGTCCGAACAGCAGACCTGGTACGTCACCGGCGGCGGCACCGCCCTGCTGGCCTTCGCCCTCGGCGCGCTGAGCCGTGGCAGCCGCCGCCGGCAACGTCGCGAATGGATCAACTGAAAGATACCTTTTCATGAGTGAACTGCTGCTGATCGACGACGACCGCGAGCTTTGCGAGCTGCTCGGCACCTGGCTGGTCCAGGAAGGCTTCAGCATCCGAGCCGCCCACGACGGTGCACAGGCCCGCGCCGCGCTGGCCAGCCGCGCCCCTGACGCGGTCGTGCTCGACGTGATGCTGCCCGACGGCAGCGGGCTGGAACTGCTCAAGCAATTGCGCGGCGAACACCCTGACCTGCCGGTGCTGATGCTCTCCGCCCGCGGCGAGCCGCTGGACCGCATCCTCGGCCTGGAGCTGGGCGCCGACGACTACCTGGCCAAACCCTGCGACCCCCGCGAACTCACCGCCCGCCTGCGCGCCGTGCTGCGCCGCAGCCACCCGGCGCAACCCAGCGCGCAGCTGGAGCTGGGCGACCTGGCGCTGAACCTGTCGCGCGGCGTGGCAAGCATCGGCACGCAGGAAATCAGCCTGACCCTCTCCGAGAGCCGCATCCTCGAAGCCCTGCTGCGCCAGCCGGGCGAACCGCTGGACAAGCAGGCCCTGGCGCAACTGGCGCTGGGTCGCAAGCTGACCCTGTACGACCGCAGCCTGGACATGCACGTCAGCAACCTGCGCAAGAAGCTCGGCGGCCACCCCGACGGCCGCCCACGCATCCTCGCCCTGCGCGGCCGCGGCTACTTCTACGCGCCCTGAAGCGCGCTGGCGGGCGCCTTCGCAAAGCGTGCGGCGCTGCTTCACGTAATCTTTACCGAAGCTTTACCTGTGACTGACGGCCCTTGACCTTGCCGCCCCTAGACTGGGCTCATCCGGTAACGACCGGTCCCTGAAAGGAGAAACACCATGCGCAAGACCCTGACCGCCCTGCTGATCGCCGCCGCCCTGCCGACCGTCGCGCTGGCGGCCACTCCCGCGCCGACCGACGCCCCGCCGCCGGCCCCGTTCATGAAAGGCCATGACCACGGCATGATGCGTGGCGAGCACCGCGGCGGCGCGTTCCGCGAACTGAACCTGACCCAGGAACAGCGCCAGCAAGTCGGCAAAGTGATGGGCGAGTCCATGAAAGATCGCCGCGCGATCACCGAAAAATACTGGAACAAGCTGCCCGAGGCCGACCGCAAGGCCATGCAGGCGGAACTCAAGGCCAACCGCGACAAGGCCGACACCAGTATCCGCGGCATCCTCACGCCCGATCAGCAGAAGAAGTTCGACGAACTGAAGAAGCAGCGCGAGCAGCGCAAGGCCGAATGGGCGGAGTTCCAGACCTGGAAGGCCCAGAAAGACGGCGCCAAGACCAACTGATCGCTCCAGCAAGCCGCAGGCGCCGGGTTATCCCGGCGTCTTGCCGTGGGGCCCCGATAATGGATAGAGCATGCGGCTGAACAGGAAGACCATGCGTTCACTCTTCTGGCGAATCCTCGCCGCCTTCTGGCTCGCCCTGCTACTGGTGGCCGGACTGTCGATCCTGCTGGGCCGCGCACTGAACCAGGACACCTGGGTCATCGCCCGCTATCCCGGACTGCATGACCTCGCCCGGCAATGGACCCAACAGTACGAAACCCGTGGTCCGGAAGCCGCACAGGCGCTGCTGGAGACCCGCCGGCGGCAATACGAACTCTCGGTGCAGGTACTCGACGAGAGCGGCCAGCGCCTGGTCAACGGCACCTACCTGCCGCGCCCGTCCCGCCCGCACGGCACCTTCGACCGGGAAAACCTGCCGCGCTTCCCCTGGCGACAGCTGAGCCAGGAATACACCAGCCCCCGTACCGACCAGACCTACCTGTTCATCTACCGCATTCCCCACCCGGCGCTGCAGGCCTGGCATCGCGGCAGCCTGCTGTGGCCGCTCAGCGCGCTGGGCATCGCCCTGGTGGTGCTGACCGTGTTCAGCCTGCTGCTGACGCTCTCCATCACCCGTCCGCTGAACCGCCTGCGCCGCGCCGTGCACGACCTCGGGCAGACCGCCTATCAACAGGACAGCCTCGCCCGCCTGTCGCGGCGCGGCGACGAACTGGGCGTGCTGGCGCGCGACTTCAACCGCATGGGCGCCCGCCTGCAGCGCCTGATCAGCAGCCAGCGCCAGTTGCTGCGCGACGTCTCCCACGAACTGCGCTCGCCGCTGGCCAGGCTGCGCATCGCCCTCGCCCTGGCCGAACGCGCCAGCCCAGAGGAACGCGCCAGCATGTGGCCGCGCCTGGAGCAGGAGTGCGATCGCCTGGAAGCCCTGATCGGCGAGATCCTCGCCCTCGCCCGCCTCGATGCCGACCCGGGCCCGGCCAGCCGGATCGCCCTGCTGCCGTTGTTCGAACGCCTGCGCGACGACGCCCAGTTGCTTTATCCGGACCAGCAGGTCCGGCTGGATGTCGCGCCGGAACTCACGCTCGACGGCTGGCCCGACATGCTCGAACGCGCCCTGGACAACCTGCTGCGCAATGCCCTGCGCTTCAACCCCGTAGAGCAGCCGCTGGAAGTCCGCGCCGAAACCGACGGCGAACGCCTGCACATCGGCGTGCGCGATCACGGTCCCGGCGCCAGCGAAGAACACCTGGCGCACCTGGGCGAACCCTTCTTCCGCGCGCCCAATCAAGGCAGCCCCGGCCACGGCCTGGGCCTGGCCATCGCCCTCCGCGCCATCGAACGCCACGGTGGCCGGCTGCGCCTGGGCAACCATCCCGAGGGCGGTTTCCTGGCCAGCGTCGACCTTCCGCTCCACCGGCCGGCCGCCTGAGCGACGCACCTTTTCGGAGTTCCCGCATGAGCCTTCCCGCCCTGCACGCCCCGCTCCCGCATCCTCCCGTGCCGCCATTCGACGCGCCGCCGGACGACCCGCAAAGCCTGGTCCTGGCGGTGGAACTGGCCCGCCTGGCCGCGCAATGGCGCGAACGCTGGCCCGGCCTGCGCCTGAACCTGCCGCAATCAGGCACCTGGCCACTGGAAAGCTGGCCCGAAGCCCTGCGCGGCGCACTGGACGCGCTGCTGCAAGCCGCCCTGCAACGACGGCCGAACGCCGCGCTGGAACTGGTACTCAGCTCAACGCGCGGGCTCTTGAGAGTGGACCTGCAGGGCCATGATCCGCAGGCGCGGGCCTGGCTGCCGGACGCCCTGCGCCCGGCTCAACGCCTCGCCGCCTGGCAGGGTGGGCGCCTGCTGTGGCGCGCCCACGGCAAGGGCTGGAGGATTCGCTTGGGGCTGCCGCTCAGCCCCGCCAGGCGCTGACGAACGCGGCCGGCTCGAGTGGCATCGGCCGGCGCAGCCCGCCCATCGGCGTGCCCAGGTAGATGAAGCCGACGATGCGCTCGCTGGCCTCGAGCCCCAATCCCTCGCGCACGACCGGATCGAACGCCATCGCGCCGGTACGCCACATCGCCCCCAGCCCCTGCGCATAGGCGGCCTGGACGATGCCATAGGCGGCGCAGCCAGCGGCCAGCCACTGCTCGATTTCCGGCACCTTGGGGTGCTCCTGCAGGCGCGCCACGGCAACCACCAGCGTCGGTGCGCGCAGCGGCATGGCGCGGGCCTTGGCCAGCACCTCCGGGGTCGCATCGGCTTGCTCCGCCTGCAGGGCGCGGGCGAACAGCTCGCCCAGGCGCGCGCGCGCATCCCCTTCCACCGTCAGGAACCGCCAGGGCCGCAGTTGGCCATGATCCGGCGCGCGCAGGGCGGCGCGGAACAGGTGGTCCAACTGTTCGGCGGACGGTGCCGGCTCACCCAGGCGAGCGTGGGACACACGGTTCTGCAACGCGTCGAGAGCCTCCATCGGCTACCTCCAGACAAACTCGAAAGCCGCCATTGTAGACGCAAAGGTTTCGCATTTGCTCGATGCCCGATGCGGTGCCAGGCCGACGTAGCGTACCGGGCGAGCCGCGCTGCCGCAGATGATGACCGCCCAAACAGAAGGACTCACGGCAATGCGCGCAGCAGACGCCACGATCCAGACACGGATGGTTGTTGGACAGGGATGCGAATGCCCCAGAGAAACCGGCGAGCGCCGGCGGGCTGCGCGAGACTCCATCCATCCCCTTGCGCGGGTGAAGAGGGCCGATTCACTCGGTTTACACTTGCCCGACGGCGGGTAGAATGGCCGGTTCACCGACACCCGAGCTTCGCCGCATGGCCCTGCCGACACTACGCACCCTTGGATTCATCATCGGCATCTTCGTGATCACCCTGGCGGTCGCCATGCTGGTGCCGATGGCCACCCTGCTCTACTACGGCCGCGGCACCGAGCTGCACCCCTACATCTGGTCCGCGATCATCACCTTCACCTGCGGGCTGGGCATGGTCATCCCCGGCCGCCCGGAGCAGGTGCACCTGCGCCCGCGGGACATGTACATGCTCACCGTGTCGAGCTGGGTGATCGTCTGCTTCTTCTCCGCCCTGCCCTTCGTGTTCGCCCGGCACATCAGCTTCACCGATGCGATCTTCGAGAGCATGTCCGGCATCACCGCCACGGGATCGACCGTGCTCAGCGGCCTGGACAAGATGTCGCCGGGCCTGCTGATCTGGCGCTCGCTGCTGCACTGGCTGGGCGGCATCGGCTTCATCGGCATGGCGGTGGCGATCCTGCCGATGCTGCGCATCGGCGGCATGCGCCTGTTCCAGACCGAATCCTCGGACCGCTCCGACAAGGTCATGCCACGCTCGCACATGGTGGCCAAGTACATCGTCGGGGTGTACATCGGCATCACCATCCTCGGCGCGCTGGCCCTGTGGTGGGCCGGCATGGGCCTGTTCGACGCGGTGAACCACGCCATGTCGGCGATCTCCACCGGCGGCTTCTCCACCTCCGACCAGTCGCTGGCCAAGTGGCACCAGCCGGCGGTGCACTGGGTGGCGGTGGTGATCATGATCCTGGGCAGCATTCCCTTCGTGCTCTACGTGGCCACCCTGCGCGGCCATCGCAAGGCGCTGATCAGGGACCACCAGGTCCACGGCTTCCTCGGCCTGCTGCTGTTCACCTGGGTGGTGATGGGCACCTGGTATTCGGTGAACTCCGATCTCTCCTGGTTCGACGCCTTCCGCATCGTCGCGGTGAACGTCACCTCGGTGGTCACCACCACCGGCTTCGCCCTGGGCGACTACAGCCTGTGGGGTCACTTCTCGATCATGCTGTTCTTCTACCTGGGTTTCATCGGCGGCTGCTCCGGCTCCACCGCCGGCGGCATCAAGATCTTCCGCTTCCAGGTCGCCTTCACCCTGCTGCGCGCCAGCCTCTACCAGTTGATCCACCCGCGCGCGGTGATCAAGCAGAGCTACAACGGCCACCGCCTGGATGAAGAAATCGTCCGCTCGATCCTGACCTTCTCGTTCTTCTTCGGCGGCACCGTCGGCGTACTGGCGCTGGGCCTGTCGTTCCTCGGCCTGGACTGGATGACCGCGCTGACCGGCGCGGCCAGCACCGTGGCTGGCGTGGGGCCGGGCATGGGACCGATCATCGGCCCATCGGGCAACTTCGCGCCGCTGCCGGACGCCGCCAAATGGCTGCTCAGCGCCGGGATGCTGTTCGGCCGGCTGGAGATCATCACCGTGCTGGTGCTGTTCACGCCGGCGTTCTGGCGGCATTGAATCTTGATGGTTCGTTGCGTCGGCTCCTCTCCTCCAGGAAGCCCCTCACCCCGGCCGCATGGCCCCCTGGAAATCCATACCCTGTAGGGGCGAGCTTGCTCGCGAACGAGCTCCCCGGCAACACCGGCGTCAAGCTGTTCGCGAGCAAGCTCGCTCCTACGAAGAGCCGGCGTCTGTCCGTCACAGCCCTTGCCGATACTCTCCCGGCGTCATCCCGAACCAGCGCCGGAACGCCCGGAAGAAATTGCTCGGCTCGGAGAACCCCAGCAGATAGGCAATCTCCAGCAGCGTCATGCATGGCGTGGCCAGGTACTGCTGGGCCAGCTCGCGGCGGGTGTCGTCGAGCAATTGCTGGTAGCTGCTGCCCTCCTCCTGCAATCGCCGCTGCAGGGTGCGCTCGGACAGGTGCAGCGCCTGCGCCACGTTCTCGCGCTTGGGCTCGCCCTGGGGCAGCAGGCGGCACAGCACCTGGCGGGTCTGGTGGCTGAAGCGGCTGCTGACGAAGCGCGCCAGGTACTCCCCGGCGAAACGGTCGTGCAGGCGCGCCAGTTCCTCGTTGGCGGTGGGCAACGGCGCGCCCATGTCCTCATGGGAGAACAGCATGGCGCAGTGCGTGTGACCGAAGCTCAGCGGCGCCTGGAACAGCTCGCGATAGGGCTCGGCATTCGGCGGCGCGTCACCGGCCAGGCGCACCTCCAGTGGGTTGATCGGACGCCCGGTGATCCAGCGCAGCATGCTGATCAGGCTGGCCAGCGAGCACTCAGCGCTCTGCCGTGGCACCGGCAGACGGTCGCCATGCACGACGATGCTGTACAGGCAGCCCTCGGGCAGACGGCGGAAGGTCAGGTCGGCGCCCTCGGCAATGATCCGCTGGTAGCGTTCCAGGCGCTCGAAGCCCTCGCCCAGGTTGCGGCTGGACATCAGCGCATAGCCCACCACCGGAAACGCCGGCGTGTGTACGCGGGCAATGTTCAGGCCGATGGCCGGGTTGCCGGACAGCTCCACCGCGCGGCTCCACAGGCGACTCATGGCGTCCTGCGGGTAGCGGGCATCGGGGTCTTCCAGGGCCGCGAAATCCAGCTGTAGCTCGGTGAACAGCGCGCGGCCGTCCAGGCCTTCCAGTTCCAGGGACTGCACGATCCCCCGCACCCAACTGGACAGGGTTGTACGCTCAGGCATGCTCGATTCTTCTGATTATGGTGATGACTCGTGCCGGCAGCGCGGCACAGCGGGATACTAAACTGGCACCCTACGTCATCCGCAAGTCCGCAGGCCCGCGCCTACACTGGGCCACCACAACAACAGGAGGTGCGCCATGAGCACCCGGACCGCCGATCGATTCCAGAGCTTCGCCGAGTTCTACCCCTATTACCTGCAGGAACACAGCAACCCGACCTGCCGCCGCCTGCACTACGTGGGCAGCCTGCTGGTGCTGTCCCTGCTCGCCTACGCCATCGCCAGCGGGCAGTGGCTGTGGCTGCTGGCCCTGCCGTTTGCGGGCTACGGCTTCGCCTGGGTCGGGCACTTCGTGTTCGAAAAGAACCGCCCGGCCACCTTCAAGTACCCGCTGTGGTCGTTCATGGGCGACTGGGTGATGCTCAAGGATGCCTTCACCGGGCGCATCCGCTTCTGAACCATCGCCAACCGGCATAAGACCTCGGCAGCGCGCGGGACGATATCGCAGCCTTGCGGAAAGGAGGTTCGTGTCGCCGAGTGCAAGCCAGCCCGGACGGCGCTACCGGCGGA
This sequence comes from Pseudomonas sp. MT3, assembly GCF_054720805.1. Taxonomy (NCBI): domain Bacteria; kingdom Pseudomonadati; phylum Pseudomonadota; class Gammaproteobacteria; order Pseudomonadales; family Pseudomonadaceae; genus Pseudomonas; species Pseudomonas sp. MT3. The sequence continues at coordinate 77,792 of NZ_JBTVPY010000009.1, read as the reverse complement.
TCAGCCGTTCCCGCGCGCGGGCCTGATCGTCGGGCGCCAGTTCCGCCAGCAGCTCGACCTCACCGGCGATCAGCGCGCCCATCGGCACACCGTCGCGGTAGAGCACCCGGTTGCCCGCCAGCGCCGGTACCTTGCGCCCCGGCAGCAGGGTGCCGGACAGGTTCAGCGGATCGACAGCCGAAACCACCACCCACTCCCCACCGACCTCGCGGCGGCGCACCTCGCGCAGCAGCCCGACCGCCTCCGGCAGGGCGAACTGCTCGCCCGTGAGCCCGGCGACGAAGCGGCCGCCACGGATTTCCCCACGCGCTTCCAGGCGGTGATAGACCCGCAGCAGGTCGCGCCACGGCGGCAGCCAGTCGGCCTCGCGGTCGAGCAGGCGCCAGCAGACCACCCCGTAGCGGCGCAGCAGGGTCATGGCGACATGTTCCAGGGCTTCCGCCGGCAGCCGCGCACCCGCTTCCTGCGTGGATCGGCGCAGCAGCGCCCAGCGCCCGGCGTCGGCCATGCCGAACAGCGGCGTGCGCGAACGCCGTTGCGGATGGCGCCGCGCCGCCGGCATCAGCAGGGCGCGCAGGCCGGCGAAGCTGTCGGCATTCACCCGCCCTGCCGCTACCAACTCGCCCAGCACGGTTTCCAGCTCGGTGCGCAGCAGGTGGCTGTCGCTGGCCAGTTCCTCGAAGAAGGACGCACCGTGCTCCTTGAGCACCTCCAGCACCTTGTTGGCCTTGGTGGACAGCTCGGTATCCGCCTGCCCCCCGCTCAGCACGCTCCATTGCGCCATCTGCGCACGTGGCAGCAGCACGATAGGCGTGCTCTTCAGTGGGCCGCCGCGGCCCTTCGCGGCGATTCGGCCGGGCAGGCGCGCCCAGACGATGCGGCCGGCGCGACACAGGTCATCCAGCCAGTTGATTCCGTAGTCGGCCACGCGGCTGGGCAGGATGTCGCTCTCCCAGGCACCGGCAGCCGCCTGGAAACCTTCCAGTTGGCTGAGCACGCCGGCCAGCGACTCCGCACCGCGCATCCGCGTGCCCGCGGAGACACGCTGCCAGTCGAACAGGAAGCGCATGAAGTCGGCACGCTGCACTGGCTCGATCTCCCGGCGCAGGCGCTTGACCGTGTAGCGGTGGATACGCGCCAGCAGGTGGCGCTCGCACCACTCCTCCTCGCGCGCGCCGGGCGTGAAGCGTCCGCGCAGCACATAGCCCTCGCGCTCCAGGCTGGCCAGGGCGAAGCCGGCATCGCCGGTGGCAATGCCCAGGTCCTCGGCCAGCTCGCGCTGCAGCCGCGGGCCGAATCCGGTGAGCCGTGCGCGCACCAGTTCCACCCGCGCGTCATCCGTCGGACAGTCCTCGCACAAGGATGCCGGCAGCTCGAGCGGCGGCTTCGTGGCAGCCCGCGGATGCAGCGCGCGCCACTGGCTGAGCCGTTCCGCCGCCACCCACACGGCGCCTGCGGGTAAGGCCAGGCAGGTCGCCCGGCCCGCCTTGGCCAGCGACTTGAGCAGAATCGGCCAACCCTCGCTGGCCTGGGCCTCGCTGTCACGGATACCGCCCAGGCCGCTCAGCGCCTCGTGCATCTCGTCGGCGTCGCGGGCTTCCGGCCAGGCCTCGGCGCGCACCGCGGCGATGGCTTCGGCATCCAGCGCGCCGAGGTCGTCGGCGCTTTCCGGATCGGTCCAGCGGCGACTCTGCACGGCCTGGGTGCGGCGCTCCTCCAGCGGCGCGTCGTCGAGGAAGGCGTAGGGACTGGCCGACAGCACTTCCGCCGCCAGCGGCGAAGGTGCCGGCAGGTCGCGCGCCAGCAAGGTCACCTCGCCGCGCTCCATGCGTCGCAGCAGGACCAGCCAGCCTTCGCTGTCCATCGCCTCGTGCAGGCAGTCATCGAGGGTCTGCGCCACCAGCGGGTGATCGGGTATCTCGCGCTCGCCGACGATGTTCTCCAGGCACGCCACCTGGTCGGGGAATACCGAGGCCAGCAGGTCTTCGCTGCGCATGCGTTGCAGTTGCGGGGCGACCTTGCGCCCGCCGCTGTAGCGCGGCAACGCCAGCGCGGTGGTGGCGTTCCAGCGCCAGCGCACACCGAACAGCGGCGCATCGAGCAGCGCCTGGATCAGCACCTGCTCGGCGCTGTTGGAGTGCAGGTAGCGCCAGACTTCCTCCAGCGGGAAGCTGTGGCTGGTGGACAATGAGAGGATGATGGCGTTTTCGGTGGCGGCGGCTTGCAGCTCGAAATTGAAGGTGCGGCAGAAACGCTTGCGCAACGCCAGGCCCCAGGCACGGTTGAGGCGGCTGCCGAAGGGCGAATGGATCACCAGCTGCATGCCGCCGGCCTCGTCGAAGAAGCGTTCGAGGATCAGCGTCTGCCGGGTCGGCAACGCGCCGAGGGCGTGACGGGCGCGGGCCAGGTATTCCACCAGTTGGCGCGCCGCGCCCTCGTCCAGCTCCAGTTCGTCCCGCAGCCAGCCGAGGGCTCGGGCCAGGGGCTCGGCATCGCCTTCGCCCTGGGCCAGCAGCTCATCCAGCCGGGCGCGCAGGCGGGACACGCTGAACGACAGCTCATCGCTGCGGCCCGGCGCTTCGCCGAGCCAGAAGGGAATGTTCGGCGGTTGACCCTGGGCGTCCTCGACACGCACCCGCCCCGGTTCGATGCGCAGGATGCGGTAGGAAATATTGCCCAGCTGGAACACATCGCCGGCCAGGCTTTCCACGGCGAAATCCTCGTTCACCGAACCCACCGTCAACCCTTGCGGCTCCAGCAGCACGGCGTAGTCGCCGGTATCGGGGATGGTGCCGCCGGAGGTCACCGCGGTGAGCTTGGCGCCCCGCCGCCCGCGCAGGCGCCGGTGCACGGCATCGCGGTGCAGGTAGGCGCCGCGCTGGCCGTTGCGGCTGGTGTAGCCCTCGGCGAGGGTACGCAGCAGGGCGTCGAAGTGTTCGCGAGTCAGGTCGGCATAGGGCTGGGCGGCGGTGAACAGCTCGAACAGGGCGTCCTCGCCCCATTCCCGGCAGGCCACTTCGGCGACGATCTGCTGCGCCAGCACGTCCAGCGGCGCGCGCGGAATCGTCAAGGCATCCAGCTCGTCGCGGCGCACGCTGTCGAGCAGCGCCACGCATTCGACCAGATCGTCCCGCGAAGCCGGGAACAGCCGTCCCTTGGGCGTACCGCCGACGCTGTGCCCGGAGCGCCCGACGCGCTGCAGGAAGCCGGCGATGGAGCGCGGCGAACCGAGCTGGCAGACCAGCTCCACGTCGCCGATGTCGATGCCAAGTTCCAGCGATGCAGTGGCCACCAGCACCCGCAGCTGGCCGACCTTGAGTCGCCGCTCGGCGCCCAGGCGCAGTTCCTTGGACAGACTGCCGTGGTGCGCCGCCACCCAGCCGGCGCCGATGCGCTCGGCCAGGTGCCGGGTGACCCGCTCGGCCTGGCGCCGCGTATTGACGAACACCAGGGTGGTGCGATGCGCCTCGGCCAGTTCGGCGAGGCGGTCGTAGACCTTGTCCCAGACATCGTGGGACATCACCGCCTCCAGCGGCGCCGGCGGCACCTCCAGGTTCAGGTCGCGCTGGCGACTGTAGCCGATGTCGATGATGCGGCAGGCCTGGTGGCGGCCGACCAGGAAGCCCGCCACCGCCGAGAGGGGTTTCTGCGTGGCGGACAGGCCGATGCGCACCAGCGGCGCTTCGCACAATGCCTGCAACCGCTCCAGCGACAGCGCCAGGTGGCTGCCGCGCTTGTTCGCCGCCAGCGCGTGGATCTCGTCGACGATCACGCTGCGCGCGCCGGCCAGCATCGCGCGGCCGGAGTCCGAGCCGAGCAGCACATAGAGCGATTCCGGCGTGGTGACGAGGATGTGCGGCACCCGTCGGCGCATGGCCTCGCGCTCGCGGGAGGTGGTGTCGCCGGTACGCACGGCGGTGCGGATGTCCACTTCCGCCAGGCCCATCCTGCCCAGCGCCGCGCGGATGCCGGCCAGCGGTTCTTCCAGGTTGATGCGGATGTCGTTGGACAGCGCCTTGAGCGGCGAGACGTAGACCACCGTGGTGCGATCCGGCAGTTCACCGCCGTTGGCCAACCCCTCGCGCACCAGCACATCGATGGCGGCGAGGAAGGCGGTGAGCGTCTTGCCCGAGCCGGTGGGCGCGGCCACCAGGGTCGAATCGCCAGCCTGGATCGCCGGCCACGCCAACGCCTGCGCCTGGGTCGGCGCGGCGAAATGCGCGCGGAACCAGGCCGCCACCGCCGGATGGAAGGCGGCCAGCGCGTCGGCGCGCCTGACGCGGGATGAGGTTCGGGAGGTGGTCATGTTCCCCACTATGGTGGCGCGCGAAGCCCGTCACAAGGACCGCCGATCGTGGCTCGTCGCAGGCCGCGCCAGCCGTTACTCTTCCCTCATCCACCAGCGGACGGACAGCCGATGAGCGAGCGAGATCGCGACTACTACTGGGAGCAGGTCAAGCAACAGAACCGACAGAAGCCGCCCGACGACCCGAAGCGCAACTGGCGGATACTGGTGAAGCCACTGCTGTGGTTCCTCATCCCCCTGCTGATCCTCGCCGCCGGCACCGCCCTATGGCGCAATCCGGCCAGCCAGCCCTGGCTCCACGAGCGCTGGGTGCTGCTGCAGATTCGCCTGGGCATTTCGCCTGACGGCATGCCGGCGGCTCCAGCCGCCTCGCCCTATAGCGACAGTCCGCGAAAGCTTTCCGAATGCATCAAGCCGGGCAACGTGATCGACGATGAAGTGCGGGCGTGCGTAAAAGGGTACCGGCCGAAGACGTGGTGAGCTTCAGGAGCCTGCGTTCGCAGGAGCGCACTGTGTTCCCCGCCCCGCGCCGGCCTTGCCGGTCAATCCCGGACAAAGTTCGCCTGCGCCCGAGGCGAGCGTAGGAGCCCTGGCGCCAACCTGTGGGAGCGAGCTTGCTCGCGAACGCTGTTTCCCGATGACTCCAGCGTTTGGGCGGTTCGCGAGCAAGCTCGCTCCTACAATCAACTCAGGACTCCTCGCTGTGCCCCAATCCATGCATGCGCAGCTTGTTGGCGATAGTGGTATGCGACACCCCCAGCCGCTTGCCCAGTTGCCGACTGCTCGGGTGCTCCCGATAGAGCCGCTCCAGCACGGCCTTCTCGAAACGGCCGACGATGGCATCCAGTCCGCCGTCCAGGGAGAAATCCCCCAGCGGATGCGGCGCGCCATAGTCCGGCAGGCGGATGTGCTCGGGCTTGATGGTGCCGCCCTCGCATAACGAGACCGCCTGGAACAGCACGTTCTCCAGCTGCCGCACGTTGCCCGGCCAGTGGTAGCGGCCGAGGCGGTCCAGCGCCTGTGGGGCGAGCCTGGGCAGCGCGCAGCCGATCTGCCGGCTGGCCTGGTCGAGGAAGTGCTCCACCAGCGGCTCCAGGCCGTCCAGACATTCGCGCAGCGGCGGGATGTGCAGCGACAGCACGTTGAGGCGGTGGTAGAGGTCCTGGCGGAACTCGCCCTTGCTGCACAGTTCGGACAGGTCGACCTGAGTCGCGCAGATCACCCGCACGTCGAGGTACACCTCCTCGTCGCTGCCCACCCGGCGGAAACAGCCGTCCTGCAGGAAGCGCAGCAGCTTGGCCTGCAGACGCGGGCTCATCTCGCCGACGCCATCGAGGAACAGCGTACCGCCGGCGGTCAGCTCCAGGAGACCGAGCTTGCCCTCCGGGCGCGCGCCTTCGAAGGCGCCGGGACCGTAGCCGAACAGCTCGGTCTCGGCCATCGACTCGGGCAGGCCGGCGCAGTTCAGCGCCATGAACGGCGATTGCCCGCGCGGGCTGGCCAGGTGACAGGCGCGGGCCAGCAGCTCCTTGCCGGTGCCGGTCTCGCCTTCGATCAGCAACGGCGCATCCAGCGGCGCCATGCGCCGTGCCTCGCGGACCACGGCGGCCATCACCCGCGAGCTCTGGAAGATACTGTCGAAGCCGCGCAACTCCAGGCGCCGCACGTTATAGATGCGCTCGCCGACGCGATCGGCGCGGTGCAGCGTCAACACCGCGCCGGCCAGCGCCTCGCTCTCGTCGTGCTCGGACTGCAGCGGCGCGATGTCGGCGAGGAATACGTCGCCCTTCACCTTCACCCGCAGGCCATTGATGCGCGCCTTGTTGGCCCGCACCAGTTCCGGCAGGTCGAGGTCCTCCACGTAGCGCGACAGCGGGATGCCCGGCACCTCGTCGACACGCACGCCGAGCAGTTGCGCGGCCGCGCGGTTGGCGGCGACGATCTGCCCGGCCATGTCGATCGACAACACCGGGAAATCCAGCGCCGCCAGCAATGCGTTCAGCTCCAGGTGGCGGCGCTCGCTGGGCATCAGGCCGACGCGCTTGACGCCGAACACGCCGGGCACCGCCTCGAGCTTGGGCTTGAGCGACTGGAACTGAAGATTGATGAGGTTCGGGCAGAGCAGGTAGATGGCGTTGCCCTGCTCGCCGCCGACTTCGCCGCGATTGACGTTGATGCCGTAGTCGACCAGCAGGTTGAGGATGTCGCGCAGGATACCGACGCGATTCTGGCAGTGCACTTTGATGCGCATGGCGGGCCCGTGATTGTGATTCTGATGGGCGCTCCGGCGCTTTTTTCGCAAGGCAACCGGAAATTTCCGTCAAGAATATGTGACACCATGACACACCTTCAAGCCATGAAGGGACGAGCGCACGTCAAAGCGTAATCATTTCTTTACGCAATCCCCTTCCTCAAGAGCCGCCAGGCGTCTATCCGGGGGCTGTCCGGTAGCACGACTCGCGTTAATTGTGGAGCATCACAACAACAAGGCCCGATGCCGGAGGCCCCATGAAGACAACGCAGTACGTGGCCCGCCAGCCTGACGAACACGGTTTCATCCACTACCCGGAAACCGAGCACCAGGTCTGGAACACCCTGATCACCCGCCAGTTGAACGTGATCGAGGGCCGCGCGTGTCAGGAGTACCTGGACGGCATCGAACAACTCGGCCTGCCCCATGACCGCATCCCGCAACTGGCCGAAATCAACCAGGTGCTGCAAGCCACCACTGGCTGGCGCGTGGCGCGGGTGCCGGCGCTGATCCCCTTCCAGACCTTCTTCGAACTGCTGGCCAGCCAGCAATTCCCGGTAGCCACCTTCATCCGCACCCCGGAGGAACTGGACTACCTGCAGGAGCCGGATATCTTCCACGAGATCTTCGGCCACTGCCCGCTGCTCACCAACCCCTGGTTCGCCGAGTTCACCCACACCTACGGCAAGCTGGGCCTGGCCGCCAGCAAGGAAGAGCGGGTGTTCCTCGCCCGCCTGTACTGGATGACCATCGAGTTCGGCCTGCTCGACACCTCCCAGGGCACGCGCATTTATGGCGGCGGCATCCTCTCCTCGCCGAAGGAGACCGTCTACAGTCTCTCCAATGTCCCCGAGCACCAGGCCTTCGACCCGCTGGAATGCATGCGCACCCCATACCGCATCGACATCCTGCAGCCACTGTACTTCGTGCTGCCGGAACTCAAGCGCCTGTTCGAGCTGGCCCACCAGGACATCATGGCGCTGGTGCGCGAAGCCATGCACCTGGGCCTGCATGCGCCGAAATTTCCGCCCAAGCAGGCCGCCTGATCCGCTGTATTTACCCCAATCTGTGCCTGTGAGCGGACTCACTCGCGAACGTAAGATGATTCGCGAGCCCGCTCCTACGCCCCCACTCAGGAGAAAGCCATGACCGCACTCACCCAAGCCCATTGCGAAGCCTGCCGCGCCGACGCCCCGAAGGTGTCCGACGAAGAACTGGCAGTACTGATCAAGCAGATTCCGGACTGGAACATCGAAGTCCGCGACGGCCACATGGAGCTGGAGCGCGTCTTCCTGTTCAAGAACTTCCGCCACGCCCTGGCCTTCACCAACGCCATCGGCGCCATTGCCGAGGAAGAAGGCCACCATCCCGACCTGCTGACCCAATGGGGCAAGGTCACCGTCACCTGGTGGAGCCACGAACTCAAGGGCCTGCACCGCAACGACTTCATCATGGCCGCCCGTACCGACGAGGTGGCGCAAACCGCCGAGGGCCGCAAATGAGCCATTTCGCCAAGGTCACCCGCGTGCCGGGCGACCCGATCCTCGGCCTGCTCGACGCCTACCGGGCCGACCCGAACCCGGCGCGACTCGACCTTGGTGTGGGTGTCTACAAGGACGCCCAGGGCCTGACTCCGATCCCCCGCGCGGTGAAGATCGCCGAGCAACGCCTGGTAGAAACCGAAACCACCAAGAGCTACGTCGGCGGCCACGGTGACGCACTGTTCGCCGCGCGCCTGTGCGAAGTGGTGCTGGGCACCGACTCGCGCCTGCTGGCCACCCAGCGCGCCGACGCCACCCAGACCCCGGGCGGCACCGGCGCCCTGCGCCTGGCGGCGGACTTCATCGCCCGCTGCCTGCCGGGCCGGAGCGTCTGGCTGAGCGACCCGACCTGGCCGATCCACGAAAGCCTGTTCGCCGCCGCCGGTGTGCGTGTATCGCACTACCCCTACGTCGATGCCGACAACCACCTCGACGTAGAAGCCATGCTCAGCGCCCTGGAGCGCGTACCCCACGGCGACGTAGTGCTGCTGCACGCCTGCTGCCACAACCCCACCGGCTTCGACCTGGCCTACAACGACTGGCAACGCGTGCTGGACGTGGTGCGCCGCCGCGAGCTGCTGCCGTTGCTGGACTTCGCCTACCAGGGCCTGGGCGACGGGCTGGAAGAAGACGCCCGCGCCGTGCGGCTGTTCGCCGACAGCCTGTCGGAAGTGCTGATCACCAGCTCCTGCTCGAAGAATTTCGGCCTCTACCGCGAACGCACCGGCGCGCTGATCGTCTGCGCCGGCAGCGCCGCCAAGCTCACCGACGTGCGCAGCCAACTGGCGCTGATGGCCCGCAACCTCTGGTCCACTCCGCCGGCCCACGGCGCCGAAGTGGTCGCCACCATCCTCGGCGACACGGACCTCAAGGCACTCTGGCTGGAAGAGCTGGACGGCATGCGCGCGCGCATCGCCGATCTGCGCCTGAGCCTGGTGGAGGCCCTGCGCCCCCACGGCCTGGCGGAGCGCTTCGCGCACATCGCCATCCAGCGCGGCATGTTCTCCTACACCGGCCTGACGCCGGACCAGGTACGCCGCCTGCGCGAAGAACACAGCGTGTACATGGTCGGCAGCGGCCGCGCCAATATCGCCGGGCTCGCCGCCGAACGCCTGGACGACCTGGCGGCGGCCATCGCCAGCGTCTGCCGCTGACGAATCGTCTACCTCTTCGACCGGCCCTCGGGCCGGTCTTTTCTGAGACAGGGGAGCGGCGCCCACGTCACTGCGGGCAAGGTTTCGGAAATGTCCTTATCCCTCGACGACAGCCCTCCAACGCCCTCGGCCCTGCCTTGTAGCGCGGGATACGGTGCCATTGCCCCAGGCACTGGAAAACCTCGCCCAGCCCAATTCACCGACGGATCGGAAGGGCATATTGCTGGCGCGTGAAAACGTACGGATACCCTGGCAGACTCCATCACAATCCGTAGGAATGGCGGCGAAAAGGCCTCACTCAAGGAGCCTTGCCTGGCAGGGCCCAATGGAATGCCAGTTGCAGGTTGATGGACGGCGAGACGCCATTGCTCAACTCTACCCGCTCGATGCTGATCCAGCGCTCAGCCCCCTCGATGGCGAGGAGCAATCGTCCATAGCTGGTGGGATCGAAGCTCCCGCGCACCTGTACTTCGATTCGTGGATCCGGCTTGCCATCATTGAAGTCCACCGGATCCAGCACTGTCACCCGCGGCTCCATGACGCCCGCCTTCCTGATCTCGATATCCAGCCAGGACTGCACATCGGCACGTGCCAGCGAGGTATTCTGTGCCTGCCATAAATGGGCACGGAACTGCGCCAGGCGATCCTCCGCCTGGACAGCGCGTTCGGGCCAGTAGGACTGTCGGGCCAGGTCGTGCATTTTCCGGAGCTCCTCCGCAATGCCCGTGTACTCCTGCTGCCTGGCGCCTTTCCAGTCGGCACAGACACCCACCAGGTCGATCACCAGCAACGCAAGGATGATCCAGCCGGCCAGGCGCAAACGAGGTTGCTCCTGCCAGCGCTGTACCCACTGATGCCAACGCTGGCGTGGCACCGTCCATAGCTCTCCCATGACTCCACTCCATTAATTCAGGGACATGGCCAACTGCAAACCGTCCCCTCGGGGAGAAGGTTCTACTCGTACATCGTGGAAGTGCCCCTCGTCCTGCAGGCGCTGGACGAAGAAGCGCGGATCCATGTTCGTGGTGTTGATCAGCAACGCCAGCTCACGGCCATCGAAACGCCAGGTGGTCAGCCTGCTGTCCGGCGGAAGCAGCTCCGCGACTCTTTTCATCAACTCGATCTGCGTGGGTATCGCTTGCATTCGCCGCTGGAGTTCCTGGGATTGCGCTACCGCCCGCTGAGCCCGGGAGCGAGCATCGAGTAGCGGCTCGATATCCTTGACCAGTTGCGCATGCTCGCTCTGCAACTCCCGCATGCCCGACCAGGAAAGAACGCCCTGGGTTATCTCCATCGTGCCCCCCAGCACCAGCGCCGCAGCCAGTCCATGAGGCACCCAGCGCTCCCAGGCCCTGTCCCCCGGTCCTCCCGCTGCTGCCCACGGCGCTTGCAGATATTCGAACCGCTGCACCTCAGGCACAGTTGTGACCTCCAACCCCGCCAGACCGCGTGTCGCGAAGCGGATCTGCTGCAGAGAGGGTGGTTCCCGGAAGTGAAGACTCAGCAGCAGGACCCCCTGCTTCCACACCTGCAAGTCATAGCCGTGCATCACCTGGATCAGGCGCAGGACAGGTGAAGCCACTGCCTCCACCGGGCTTTGCAACAGAGACTCGGGCAGGCAGCGATAGCGCCTGGGGGCATCGGCCATGTCCTGCGCCAATGCCTGCCGGACCTGCCTGTCCCACATCCACAGCAAAGCATGGCCACCCCGCCAGACGGCATGGTATTCAGGGGTGCGATATGCCGACAGGCTGGACACCTTCATCGCCAGCGCCTGACCACGCTGCGCTCGAGGCACATGACTGAAGTCGAGGCAACGGTACAGGCACTGGGAACGGTCGATCACCCATTGCGTGGGGGCGGTACGCCAGAGCCCTTGCGGACGATGGGTCCAACGCAGGAGGCGGCTCCCGTCAGCCCCAAGGGCCTGCCACAAGCGGGGCGGCGAGTAGGCCAGGTAGAGTTTGAGGCGATTGAGGTTCGACGATTTCAGAAGCATGGCTGGGTAAGGTTCTTCGTTGAAGGAATTGCCAGGGCGGCAGAGAGGAACTGTTGGGTAGCAGCTTGAGTTGAAACTCATGGCGAACCTCACCATCGCGGGGACGGATACGGATCAGAACCACAGAGCTGGGTAAACGTGACCAACCTTCCGGAGGAATATCGCCGTAGTAACCGCCGAGAATATTTTCCAGATCGGAGCCACTGAGAATGGGGCGCTCTCGACGAAGATCGAGCAGCCGCAGAAGTCCTCCTTCGGGAACTCTCCACGCCTGAGTGAGCACGGCAGCACTGGCCGTGTTCAGATTGAGGCCGGCCTCTCCCACCGTGACCAGTTCGCTCCACCCTCTGGCGACCAGTAGCTCCTCCCACTGCTGCCACGATGGCAGGCGGAACACCTCCATAGGTGAGCGCAGGCGACGACGGGCCAATAACGAGGAGGCCGTTCCACGCTCAGCCGCCTGGTAGAGCGCCAGTTCGCGCAACATGCGCGCAGTGCTTTCCGCCGGTACGCCAAGGCTGAGCAGGAGGGCATTGATAGCGGCAGGATCACTGCTGTTCAGGCTCAACCGGGAGGCCCGGTCAATCAGTGCCACGCAGAAACCGTTGACCCAACAGAGCTCCCGGCCATCCAGAGGCAACTCAGCTCCCGCGGACAGCATCGACGGATCCATCTCCGACGGATCGGCGGGAGCACTCTCCGGAGTGGTTTGGCCTGCGGCAGTCAGGCGATGGGTAGCCATCAGCCAGGTCAGGCGGCTCAGCATGCTGCGCTCCTCGAAACTTCTCTGTACCCCTTGCCGCTCCGCTTCGAGCGTTTCCCGAGAGCGATCGATCCACAGCACCGCGGCGCCCACCACCAGCGTCATGCAGGCCAGGAACCAGATGACGCCGACCAGTACGAACCCTTGCTGGCCACCGATTCGATCGGTCCTGATATCAGCGATCATCCAGGGCAAGACCTCGTCTGGGCATCTGTACCGGCGCCATCAGGAACAACCGCTCCTGTTCGGAAGCCACGGCAACCGCATCCGGCAGCGCGTCCGCCAGCTCAGGAACGGGAGGCCAGTCCTCATGCCAGCGTCCCTGACCGTCCAGGTATTCGAAACGGGCATCCGCCGCAATCGCCAAAAGTGGCCAGCGGCTGGCCTCGACACGCCGCACATAGATCAGCTCGGCAGCAGGGCCCTCGGGCTCCAGGCGAAAGGCAAAAGGCGTCGGGATACCTTCCCGGCGGTCCACGCTGCTCAGCGTCACGGCCTCGAAACTCAGCGGATCACCACGAAATCGCTCGCCAGTTTCGCCCTGCTCGGGTGCTGCCAGCTGGGAAATGGCATCGGAGAACCAGCCGAACGCCAACTCCCGTAGATAGCGCTGATGCCCTTCGCGCGCAAAGGTATCGTTGACCTTGGCGACGTAGGTCATTCCCTGTATCAGCAGGGTCGTGATGAACGACAGCAGAACGAGCACCACCAGCAGCTCCAGCAATGTGAAGCCAGACTCGCCCCTGTGCACGCTCCGCCGGGGCATCATTCGTCCCCCCCGGCATCCTGCGCCACGCGGGTTCGTTGGAAGCCCGGCAACTCGACGAACAACTCGATCGGGTCGGCGTGTTCCTCGAGAATGAGGGCCTTGACCCGGTACAACGCGGCATCGTACGGCCCCGGAGCGCCGCTATGGCGCCCGACGACTGGGCGCGCCTCCACCAGAGCATCGCACGTCCACTCCAGCGTATAGGGCCCCAGGTGCACCTGGCCTTCGTGCTGAAGCGAAGGGTTGATCTGCTCCAGATAAGCCAGGGCGACTCGGGATGCATCGAGCCGACGCTGTACATCCGCCATTCGCTCCACTGTGACGAATCCGGAATTGAGCCAGGCCAGCAATGCCCCGCCGACCACTACCAGCAGCGTCATGGCGACCACCGCCTCCAGCAGCGTGAATCCAGCCTGGCGGCGACTCATGAGCGGCTCGGCAGGCACAAGGGGGCATCCAGCCTGAGGTGATCCACCACCTCCCCCCGGATCAGATCGACCTGCCCCCCCAGACAGGCACCATTGCGGCGAAACACCACAGGTGGCTGGGCCGACAAGGACCAGCCGGGCGGCAGATCCAGCATCCGCCCGGGCCAAACACCCTCGCGACCTATAACCACGTCGGTCGCCTCGAGTCGCGCACGATAGCCAAGGCTGCGCAACTGATCGGCAATGTCCTGCATATCGATACGGCGCTTCCAGGCCTCCTGCATCTTCAGCAGACCGGGCATGACCACCGCACCGAGCAGGGCTACCAGCGCCAGCACCACGACCATTTCGAGCAACGTGAATCCCGATGGTCGCTCACTGCACGGGTAGATAGCCGATCTCGGCATTCTCACCTTCGCCACCTGACTGGCCATCGGCGCCACGGCTATAGAGCGAAAATGGCTGCTCCTGGCTTGGCTTGGCGCTGTAGATATAGGGATGGTTCCAGGGGTCCAGGGGCACGCCGCCCTCGAGGTAAGGTCCCCTCCAGTACTTCCTGATGAGTTCGTCGGTGGGGGCGGTGTTCAGCAACGCCAGCCCCTCCTGCTCCGTCGGCAACCTGCCGATGTCCAGACGCATGGTCATCAATGCCCCCTTGAGCATCTTGACCTGGGTTTCGGCGGTCTGAATCTTGGCTTTGTCGGCCTGACTGAACAGTCGTGGGCCGACCAGTCCCATGAGCAACCCGATGATCACCAGGACCACGATCATCTCAAGCAAGGTAAACCCTCGCTCTCCATACCTGCTCTTCACTCGCGTTCTCCCTCCATACGACCGACGTCAGAACCGGCGCCGGCGACTTTCCGATGCCCGGCGGGGCAAGCCCGTCGCGGTCCGTTCACAGCACGATGTCGTTGGCGCTGGTGATCGCCAGAACGACGCCGGTGATGATCACGCCGAAGGCCGTACCGATCAGCAGGATCGATAACGGCTCCACCAGCGCCAACACTCTCCGCATCCTCGACCGCCCCTGCTCCTCATACAGCCCAGCGAGGCTGTCGAGCATTTCCGACAAGCGCCCGGACGTCTCCCCAACCCGAATGAGGTTGCCGCCCGTGGCGGTTATGGCATGCCGATTCTCCAGCGCCAGCGAGAGGGATAAACCGCCTCGTACATCCTGGGTGACTCGCTCCATCACCTCCCGCTGCGTCGGAACCCGCAGACTCTCGGCGGCAAGGCGCAAGGCATCGACCAATGCCACGCGATTGCCCAGCAAGGTGCCGAGCACCTTCGACCACTGGGCGACCTCGGCCTGTAGCAGCCACTCGCCAAGAACGGGCAGCCGCAGCAAGGCCCCCAGGCCTCGCCCTCGTACCCGGGAGTTGCCTGCCAGCGATACAGCGAGCACTGCGGCCATCGCCACCATCAAGGCCAGGAGCATCGCGTTGTTCCTGCACCACACGCCGCTGCTGAGTACCGCCCAGGCCAGCCAAGGCAAACGATCGGCATGCTCGAGCAGGTTGGCGAACTTGGGCACGACAAAGACGAACATCATCGCCACCGCGCCGATACCGCTCATCACCAGGATCGCCGGGTAGATCAAGGCATTGCGGATCTCGTCCCGGGTACGCCGCTCGTACTCCATCTGGGCGACGCAATCGCGCAACGAGGCTGCGAGGTTGCCGGTCATTTCTCCGGCGGTGACCAACTGATAGGCATAGCGAGGCAACGGTAGACGCGCCGCCTCCAGTACCTGGGGGAAAGAACGTCCCTGGCGGAGCCCGTCATTCATCCCTTGCAAGGCATCGGCCAGGCGGGGATGCTGCGCGGCCCGCTGTTGCGCCTCGACCGCCTCCGCCAGGCTGACACCTGCGCCAAGCAAGGTCGCCAACTCATAGAGCGCCAGATTGAGCTCCTCGGCCCGCAACCTTCGACCCCTGCGCATCATCGAGCGACTGGGTTGCGCCAGCGACAGCGGCGTCAGCCCCTGGGCCTCCAGTTGCCGTGCGGCCTCCTCCCTGGAGTTGGCATTCAATTCACCGCGACAGCGTTTACCGTGGCGGTCGATGGCTAGGTACTGCATGCGCATGGTGTCAACCGCTGGTCACACGATGGACTTCATCGACCGTGGTCAAGCCCATCCAGGCCTTGATAAAGCCGTCCTCGCGCATGCTGCGGAAACCCTGAGCCAGGGCCAGGCGCCGCATCTGCTCCACTGGAGAACGCTGCATGATCAGTTCCTGCATCTGTGGCAGCACGTCAATCATTTCGTAGATTCCCAAGCGCCCCCGGTAACCGGTGCCCTGGCACTGCGCGCACCCCACCGCGCGCTTCCAGGCCGGCGCCCGATTCGGGAACAACTTCGCCACCAGACTCTCCACCCCCTGCCGCTCTGCTTCGGGGAGCCCGGATGCATGAGGTTCAGCACAGTGGCTGCACAGGCTTCGAACCAACCGCTGGGCCTGCACACCGCGCACCGGTGAAGCAACCAGAAACGGCTCCACCCCCATATCGATGAGGCGGGTGAAAGCGCTCACGGCGTCATTCGTGTGCAGTGTTGAGAACACCAGATGTCCGGTCAGCGAGGACTGCACGGCAATTTCCGCCGTTTCCAGATCACGGATCTCACCGATCATGATTACGTCCGGGTCCTGGCGCAGGATCGAGCGCAACGCCGCGGCAAAGGTCAGGCCGATTTCCGAATGGGCCTGGACCTGGGTGATATGCGGCACCTGGTACTCCACCGGGTCCTCCACCGTGATGATCTTGCGTACCCCGTCATTGATCGATTCCAGGCAACCGTAAAGCGTGGTCGACTTGCCCGAGCCGGTGGGGCCGGTAACCAGCACGATGCCATGAGGCTCCAGCGTCCAGGTACGCACCATTTCCAGGTGATCCGGCAGCATGCCAAGGCTATCCAGACGTAACCCCTCACGCTTCTTGGGCAACAGACGCATCACCACGGACTCGCCGTGCACACCGGGTAACGTCGAAACCCGGATATCCATCTCCTGGCCACCGACTCTCACGCTCATCCGCCCATCCTGTGGAAGACGTCGCTCGGCGATATCGATCATGGAAATCAGCTTGATTCGCGACACCACGGCGGCAAAACGCTCGCGAGGAAGCGATAGCTGCGACTGCAGGACGCCATCCACCCGGAGGCGCACCTGGAAGCTGAACTCGCTCGGCTCGATATGAATGTCCGAAGCACGCTTCTCGATAGCCTGGCCGATCAC
Organism: Pseudomonas sp. MT3; assembly: GCF_054720805.1. Taxonomy (NCBI): domain Bacteria; kingdom Pseudomonadati; phylum Pseudomonadota; class Gammaproteobacteria; order Pseudomonadales; family Pseudomonadaceae; genus Pseudomonas; species Pseudomonas sp. MT3. Next base: position 61,342 of record NZ_JBTVPY010000009.1, on the reverse strand, counting down.
GTTGTTCACCAACTCGACGATCGGCGCCTCTTCTGCCATTTCACGCAGATGCCGTACATCGTCATCCCCGATCGTCTGGGACTTCCATCCATCACGTTGCTGGTGTTCATCGATGATCCGCAGCCAGGCATCCAGTTCCTGGGAACGGCACAACACCCAGTGCGGGGTCAGGTCGGGATAGAAGTGACTCAACACATCACGCAGGGCGGGCTCCAGGGGGTCGCGAGCCGCCACCAGCAAGGCGTTCGGCTCGTCCTGCCAGAGCACTATCTGTTCGGAAAGAAACCACTCGACACTGATCGGCGTCGCCTCCAGCAATCCGGCAATAGCAACGGCCGACGGCCCCTCCAGATCCCGCCCTACGAGAGGAAGTGCCAACTGCTCGGCAAGCTCTTCAAGCAGCGCCGTCTCCGAGAGTGCGCCGGAGCGCATCAGGATGCCTCCCAGGCGGCCACCGATGCGTGCCTGGAGATCGAGCGCCCGTTCAACCTCCTGATCAGACACCAACCCCTTGCGAATCAGGCGTTGCCCCAGCAGGTCCGGTGAAACCGCCTGCATCAGGTCGTCCGCTCGTTCAGAGGACATCGGCAAATCCGCATTTCACGCGCATGAACAGCCCGATACCGATCACCGCGAGAACCCCGGCCGTCACATGGTAAGCAACGATCTGCGACAGCTCCGGCAATGGCGAACCGAAGAGAACAGCCCGCACCGTCTCGACCGGAATAGTCAACGGGTTCAGCGCGAGGTAGGAGCGCGCGGATTCAGGAAGAGAGGTCAACGGGTAAAGGATCGGACTGAGGAACAAGGCGAGTATCAGGACGAACTGCACGATTTGTCCGACATCTCGGAAATACGTCCCCAGCGCCGCGATTAGGAAGGTCAACCCGACAAGGCATACGAGAAACGGCAGCAACACCAACGGCAGGTAGAGCACGCTCCAAGCCAGCGGATGTCCCAACAGCAGCATGGCTACAAGCAGGACAAGGTAGCCGATGAATACATTGAGCAGCCCGGCAAGAACCACGGAAAGAGGAATGACTTCAAGGGGAAAAACCAGTTTCTTCACGTAGTTGCCATAGCTGTGCATCACTGATGCCGCACGGCTCAGGCATTCACCCAGCAGGGTATTGAGCAGCAACCCCGAAAACAGGGTCAGGGCAAATGAAGAGGTGTCCTGATCGGCACCCCAGCGGGACTTCAGGATATGGCCGAACACGAAGGTGTAGACAACCAGCATCAGGAAGGGGGCGATAATGATCCAGGCCCGCCCCGGCAAGGTGCCGCGATACCTGGATTCGATCTCCCGCCGCGCCAGCGCGACGGTCAGTCCGAAGCGCTCGAACACGGACTCGTACCAGGAAAGAAAGTGATGCTTCGACACGCACGCCCCCCGACCGACTCGGACCGGTTTTCTACAAACCGCCCAGAAAAATGAGTAGGTAATGGTGAGGGCTGGGAGACTTTCGGAGATGCAGGACCGTTCCGCAGCTACGGACGGCATTTTCCGAGGATGAGGAGGAACCCATCCGAACGCTCAGGGCATCCGGATGGGCAGAGGGGATCAGAGATTGTCCAGGCCGAGCCGGGCGATCTCTCCGAGAATGCTCTCCACCACCGCGTCGATGGTCATCTCGGTGGAGTCCACCAGAATCGCACCTTCCGCCGGTTTCAGCGGTGCCACGGCGCGTTGGCTGTCGCGCTCGTCGCGGGTGCGGATTTCCTCGGCCAGTTGCGCCTGGTCGCTGTCGATGCCCTTGTTCTTCAGCTGCAGGTAGCGGCGGCGGGCGCGCTCCTCGGCCGAGGCGGTGAGGAAGATCTTCAGCGGCGCATAAGGGAAGACCACGGTGCCCATGTCGCGACCGTCGGCCACCAGGCCCGGCGCTTCGAGGAAGGCACGCTGGCGTTGCAGCAGCGCGTCGCGCACCGCGGGCAGCGCGGCGACTTGCGAGGCGCCGGCGCCGACCTGCTCGGTACGGATCACGTCGGTGACGTCTTCGCCTTCGAGGATGATGTGCTGGCCCTGCCCGCCCTTGCGGTGGGTGAACTGCACGTCCAGGTGCGCAGCCAGGACCTTGAGGGCCTCCTCGTTGGTCAGGTCGATGCCGTGGTTACCGGCGGCGAACGCCAGCAGGCGGTACAACGCGCCGGAATCCAGCAGGTTCCAGCCCAGACGCTTGGCCAGCAGACCGGCGACCGTGCCCTTGCCGGAACCGCTGGGGCCGTCGATGGCGACGACCGGCCATTCGCCTCTCATTTACTTGCCCTCCTCGGCGACGCGGATGCCCGCGCCGGCGGCCAGCCCTAGGAAGTTCGGGAAGGAGGTGGCGACGTTGGCGCAGTCGTGGATGCGGATCGGCGCGCCGGCACGCAGGGAGGCCACGCTGAAGGACATGGCGATACGGTGGTCGCCGTGACTCCAGACTTCGCCGCCACCGTAGCTGCCGCCGTCGATGATGATGCCGTCCGGGGTCGGTTCGCACTTCACGCCCAGGGCCAGCAGGCCGTCGGCCATGACCTGGATGCGGTCGGATTCCTTCACCCGCAGTTCTTCCGCGCCGCGCAGGACGGTGCGGCCTTCCGCGTTGGCGGCGGCGACGAAGAGTACCGGGAACTCGTCGATAGCCAGCGGCACCAGGTCTTCGGGGATATCGATGCCTTTCAGCCGGGCCGAACGCACGCGGATGTCGGCAACCGGTTCGCCGCCCACTTCACGCTGGTTTTCCAGGGTGATGTCGGCGCCCATGAGCTTGAGGATGTCGATGATGCCGGTGCGGGTCGGGTTGATGCCGACGTGCTCCAGGGTCAAGTCGGAACCTTCGGCGATGCTCGCGGCAACCAGGAAGAAGGCCGCCGAGGAAATGTCGGCCGGGACTTCGATGGAGGTGGCGCTGAGCTTGTGGCCGGACTCGACGCGGGCGGTAGCACCTTCGACGTCCACCGGGTAGCCGAAGCCGCGCAGCATGCGCTCGGTGTGGTCGCGGGTCGGGGCCGGTTCGGTGGTGGAGGTTTCACCGGCCGCGTAGAGGCCGGCGAGCAGCAGGCAGGATTTCACCTGGGCGCTGGCCATCGGCATTTCGTAGTGCATGCCGGTGAGCTTGTTGCCGCCACGGATGGTCAGCGGCGGACGGCCTTCGGGACCGGTCTCGATCACCGCGCCCATTTCCCGCAGCGGCTTGGCCACGCGGTTCATCGGACGCTTGGACAGTGAGGCGTCGCCGGTCAGGGTGGTGTCGAACGGCTGGGCGGCGAGCAGGCCGCTGAGCAGGCGCATCGAGGTGCCGGAGTTGCCCAGGTAGATCGGGCCGGGCGGAGTCTTCAGGCCATGCAGGCCGACGCCGTGAACGGTCACGCGACCGTGGTGCGGGCCTTCGATGACCACGCCCATGTCGCGGAACGCCTGGATGGTGGCGAGGGCGTCTTCACCCTCGAGGAAGCCTTGCACCTCGGTCGTGCCTTCGGCCAGCGAGCCGAGCATGATCGAGCGATGGGAAATGGACTTGTCGCCCGGTACGCGAACACGTCCGGAGAGGCGGCCACCCGGCTGGGCCAGGAAAATCAGGTCATTGTTGTGCATGGCGTCCACATAGGCCCGGCGGGCCAGGATTTTGCTGAAATGCTCGCGGGCAACGCGGGCGCGGGTGAAGACGCCCATCAGTTGTTGCCCGTCCCCTTGGTCGACGGCCTCGCGCAGATCATCGAGGTCGTCACGGAATACGTCGAGGATGCGCAGCACCGCCTCGCGGTTGGCGAGGAAGATGTCGTGCCACATCACCGGGTCGCTGCCGGCGATCCGCGTGAAGTCGCGGAAGCCGCCAGCGGCATAGCGGAAGATCTCCAGATTCTCGCTGCGTTTGGCCAGCGAGTCGACCAGCGTGAAGGCCAGCAGGTGCGGCAGGTGGCTGGTGGCGGCAAGGACTTCGTCGTGGTGCTCGACAGCCATCTGTTCGACATCCGCCCCCAGCTCGCGCCAGAGGCTTTCGACGCACTGGATCGCGTCCGCATCGGCATTATCCAGCGGCGTGAGGATGACTTTATGACGGCGGAACAGTTTCGCGTTGGCCGCTTCCACCCCGCTCTGCTCGGAGCCGGCGATGGGATGGCCCGGTACGAAGCGCGCCGGCATGCCGCCGAACACCGCTTTCGCCGCACGTACCACGTTGCCCTTGGCGCTGCCCACGTCGGTGAGGATCGCGTTGCCAATGTCGAGGCTGGCGAGTTCGCCAAGAACCTTCTCCATCGCGAGGATCGGCACGGCGAGCTGGATCACGTCGGCCTCGCGGCAACCGGCGGCGAGGCTTTCTTCGCAACGGTCGACCACGCCCAGTTCCACCGCCAGACGGCGGGTTTCCGGATCACGGTCGACGCCGACCACTTCCTCGAAAAGACCTTTTTCGCGGATGCCCTTGGCAAAGGAGCCGCCGATCAGGCCAAGCCCCACCACAACCAGGCGGCGAAGCTTTTGCGGCTGGACATCAGGCACGGGCGAGTACCTTGGCCAGCGCTTCGAGGAAACGGGCGTTCTCGGCCGGCAGGCCGATGGAGATGCGCAGGTGCTGTGGCATGCCGTAGCCGCCCACCGGACGGACGATAACGCCCTCGGCGAGCAGGGCCTGGTAGACCGGACCGGCATCGCGCTTGAGGTCCACGGCGATGAAGTTGCCCTTGGAGGGAATCCATTGCAGGTCCAGCGCGCGCAGGCCGTTTTCCAGCTGGGCCATGCCTTCGTCGTTGATGCGCTTGCCTTCGGCCAGGTACTGGGCGTCGTCCAGCGCGGCGCAGGCGGCGGCCAGGGCCAGGCTGTTGACGTTGAACGGCTGGCGCACGCGGTTGAGTACGTCGGCGACCTGCGCCGAGGAGATCGCGTAGCCAACGCGCAGGGACGCCAAGCCGTAGGCCTTGGAGAAGGTGCGCGAGACCAGCAGGTTCGGGTAGCGCGCCATATATTTCAGGCCGTCCGGCAGCTCTTCGCCTTCGGCGTACTCGATGTAGGCCTCGTCGAGCACCACCAGGACATTCTCCGGAACCTGCGACAGGAAGCGCTCCAGCGCGTCCGGGCCGAACCAGGTGCCGGTGGGATTGTTCGGGTTGGCGATGAAGACCACGCGGGTGTTGGCGTCGATGGCCGCCAGCATGGCTTCCAGGTCATGGCCCCAGTCTTTTGCCGGCACGACCTTGCCCTGGGCGCCGACGGCCTGGGTGGAGATCGGGTAGACAGCGAAGGCGTACTGGCTGAACACGGCGTTCAGGCCGGGCGCGAGGTAGGCGCGGGCAACCAGGTCAAGAATGTCGTTGGAGCCGTTGCCCAGGGTGACCTGCGCGGTGTCGACGGAGCAACGGGCGGCCAGTCGGCTCTTCAGCTCGAAGCCGTTGCCGTCGGGATAGCGGGTCAGTTCGGCCAGTTCGGCGCGGAGCGCTTCGAGGACCTTGGGGCTCGGGCCCAGCGGGTTCTCGTTGCTGGCCAGCTTGACGATGCCGGCGGGGTCAAGCTTCAGCTCGCGGGCCAGCTCATCGACCGGCTTGCCGGGTACGTAGGGGGAAAGCTTCTGCACACCCGGCTGGGCCAGGGCAAGGAAATCACACGACATCGCTAAAAGCCTCAAGCTATGGGCCGCAAGCCATCAACCGTCTACCGACGTGTCGGCAGCTTGCGGCCCTGGCTTGCGGCTGTCGGTTCAGAGAACCGCTTTGGGGTACGAGCCCAGCACCTTCAGGGCAACGGCTTCGCTGTTGATTTTTTCCAGCACGTCCTTGATCAGCGGGTCCTTGTGGTGACCGACGAAGTCGATGAAGAACACGTAGGTCCACTTGCCGCTACGCGACGGGCGAGTCTCGATGCGGGTCAGGTCGATGCCGTTGTTGTGGAACGGCACCAGCAGCTCGTGCAGCGCGCCCGGCTTGTTGCGCATGGAGACGATGATGGAGGTCTTGTCGTCGCCGGTGGGCGGCACTTCCTGGTTGCCGATCATGAGGAAGCGCGTGGAGTTGTCCGGGCGGTCCTCGATCTTCTCGTGCAGCTTGTCCAGGCCGTACAGGCTGGCCGCCATGTCGCCGGCAATCGCGGCGCTGTTCCACTCGCTCTTCACCCGCTTGGCGGCGTCGGCGTTGCTGGAGACCGCCACGCGCTCGACATTCGGGTAGTGCGCGTCCAGCCACTTGCGGCACTGGGCCAGGGACTGGGCGTGGGAGTAGATGCGGGTGATGTTGCTGGTCTTGGTGTTCTCGCCCACCAGCAGGTGGTGGTGGATGCGCAGCTCGACTTCGCCGCAGATCACCATGTCGTGCTCGAGGAAGCTGTCGAGGGTGTGGTTGACCGCGCCCTCGGTGGAGTTTTCCACAGGCACCACGCCGAAGTTCACCGCACCGGCGGCGACTTCACGGAACACCTCGTCGATGGCCGCCATCGGGGTGCTGATCACCGCGTGGCCGAAGTGCTTGAGCGCCGCGGCCTGGGTGAAGGTGCCTTCCGGGCCGAGGTAGGCCACTTTCAGCGGCTGTTCCAGAGCCAGGCAGGAGGACATGATCTCGCGGAACAGACGAGCGACTTCCTCGTTGTCCAGCGGGCCCTTGTTCAGTTCCATGATGTGCTTGAGCACCCAGGCCTCGCGCTCGGGCCGGTAGAACACCGGCTTCTCGCCTTCGGGCAGGGCGGCCATCTTTACGCGCGCCACGTCGGTGGCGCAGCGGGCGCGTTCGCTGATCAGCTCGAGGATCTTCTCGTCGAGGCTGTCGATGCGTACGCGCAAAGCCTTGAGCTGGTCAGCGTCGCTCATCAGCCGTGCTCCTTCTCGAACTCGGCCATGTAGCCGACCAGGGCTTCGATGGCGTCCAGACCCAGGGCGTTATAGATGGAGGCACGCATGCCGCCCACCGAACGGTGGCCCTTGAGGTTGAGCAGGCCGCGCGCGTCGGCGCCTTCGAGGAAGGCCTTGTCGAGCTTCTCGTCGGCCAGGCGGAACGGCACGTTCATCCAGGAGCGGGCGCTGGGCTGGATCGGGTTGGTGTAGAAGTCGCTGCTGTCGATGAAGCCGTACAGCATGTCCTTCTTGGCGCGGTTGCGCTGCTCCATCGCCTCGACGCCGCCCTGCTCCTTCAGCCACTGGAAGACCAGGCCGGAGAGGTACCAGGAGTAGGTCGCCGGGGTGTTGTACATAGAGCCGTTATCGGCGGCGACCTTGTAGTTGAGCATGGTCGGGCAGATGCTGCGGGCGCGGCCCAGCAGGTCTTCACGGACGATGACAACGACCAGGCCGGACGGGCCGATGTTCTTCTGCGCACCGGCGTAGATCAGGCCGAACTTCGACACGTCGGTCGGGCGCGAGAGGATGTCCGAGGACATGTCCACCACCAGCGGGACGTCGCCGACTTGCGGAATCCAGTCGAACTCCAGGCCGCCGATGGTCTCGTTGGACGCGTAGTGCAGGTAGGCGGCGTCCCTGGACAGGTTCCACTCGTTCTGCCCGGGGATGGCGAAGTAGTCGTACTTGGATGCACTGGCAACCACGTTGACGTTGCCGTAGCGGCGAGCCTCTTCGATGGCCTTCTTCGACCAGATGCCGGTTTCCACGTAATCCGCCACGCCGTCTTCGGGCAGCAGGTTCAGCGGGATCTCGGCGAACTGCTGGCTGGCGCCGCCCTGCAGGAACAGCACCTTGTAGTTCGACGGCACGCCCATCAGGTCGCGCAGGTCCTGTTCGGCCTTCTCGGCGATGGCCACGTAGTCGTCGCTACGGTGGCTCATCTCCATGACCGACAGGCCCTTGCCCTGCCAATCCAGCAGTTCGGCGCGGGCGCGCTCCAGCACCTCGGTGGGAAGCGCCGCGGGACCGGCGCAGAAGTTAAAGGCTCGCTTGCTCACATCCACTCTCGCTATCAGTCTTCGCTGGCCTGCGGGGCTTCTTCAGCCACAGCTTCGCCTGCTTCTGGGTTCTCTTCCGACACTTCGCCCTCGACGATCTCGCCGTCGATGACGTCGTCTTCGTCTTCCACCACGGTCGGCTCCTGCACCCGCTCCAGGCCCACGACGGTCTCGTCGGCGGCGAGCTTGATGAGGATCACGCCCTGGGTGTTACGGCCCGCACCGCGAACTTCGTCGACGCGGGTACGCACCAGGGTGCCCTGGTCGGAAATCAGCATGATCTCCTCGCCATCCAGCACCTGGACGGCGCCCACCAGATTGCCGTTACGCTCGTTGATCACCATGGCGATCACGCCCTGGCCACCACGACCGCGACGCGGGTAGTCGGCCAGCGGCGTGCGCTTGCCGTAACCGCGTTCGGAGGCGGTGAGGATTTGCGCCTCGCGGCACTCGGGGATCAGCATGGAGATGATGCGCTGGTCTTCGGCCAGGCGCATGCCGCGCACGCCACGGGCAGCACGACCCATGATGCGCACCTTGCTTTCCTTGAAGCGGATCACCTTGCCGGCGTCGGAGAACATCATCACGTCCTTCGATCCGTCGGTGATGGCGGCGGCGATCAGCGAATCGCCCTCTTCCAGCTTCAGGGCGATCAGACCGTTGGAGCGCGGCTTGGTGAACTGGATCAGCGGGGTCTTCTTCACGGTGCCTTTCATGGTGGCCATGAAGATGTAGGCGCCGGTCGGCTCGTCCTGGCTGAAGTCGGCGTCGTCGCCCTCTTCGCCCTCTTCGGCTTCCACCACTTCGGCGACCTGCTCGGCAACCACGTCGTCGTCATCGTTCTCGTCGCCGGCGAACTGGGCGCGCACGGCTTCCAGGTCGATCTGCAGCATCGCGGTGATGCGCTCGCCTTCGTCCAGCGGCAGCAGGTTCACCAACGGACGGCCACGGGCGGTACGCGAGGCTTCCGGGATCTCGAAGGTGCGCAGCCAGTAGACCTTGCCCTTGCTGGAGAACAGCAGCAGGGTGGCGTGGCTGTTGGCGACCAGCAGGTGTTCGATGTAGTCCTCGTCCTTCACACCACTGGCGGACTTGCCCTTGCCACCGCGACGCTGGGCCTCGTAGGCGGCCAGCGGCTGGGACTTGGCGTAGCCGCCGTGGGAGATGGTCACCACGCGCTCTTCTTCGGTGATCAGGTCGGCGATGGTCAGGTCCATCTGCGACGCGACGATCTCGGTGCGGCGGGCGTCGCCGAACTCGGCCTTGACCTTCTCCAGCTCCTCGCGGATGACTTCCATCAGACGCTCGGGACTGGTCAGGATGCGGATCAGCTCGCCGATCAGGGTGAGGATTTCCTGGTACTCGGACAGGAGCTTCTCGTGCTCCAGGCCGGTCAGGCGGTGCAGGCGCAATTCCAGGATGGCCTGGGCCTGCTCCGGCGACAGGAAGTACTTGCCGTCACGCAGGCCGTACTGCGGGTCCAGGTCTTCCGGACGGCAGGCATCGGCGCCGGCGCGCTCGACCATCGCTTCCACGGCGCTGGATTCCCAGCCAGTGGCGATCAAGCGCTCCTTGGCCTCGGCCGGGGTCGGCGAGGTCTTGATCAGCTCGATCACCGGGTCGATGTTCGACAGGGCGACCGCCTGCCCTTCGAGGATGTGGCCGCGTTCGCGGGCCTTGCGCAGCTCGTAGACGGTCCGGCGGGTCACCACTTCACGGCGGTGACGGATGAACACCTCGAGCATGTCCTTGAGGTTCATCGTGCGCGGCTGGCCGTCGACCAGGGCCACCACGTTGATGCCGAAGACGCTCTGCAGCTGGGTCTGCGCGTAGAGGTTGTTCAGCACGACCTCGCCCACTTCGCCGCGGCGCAGCTCGATGACCACGCGCATGCCATCCTTGTCGGACTCGTCGCGCAGCTCGGTGATGCCTTCGATCTTCTTCTCTTTCACCAGCTCGGCGATCTTCTCGATCAGACGGGCCTTGTTCAGCTGGTAGGGCAGCTCGGTGATGATGATCTGCTGGCGGTTGCCACCCTTCTCCATGTCCTCGATGGTGGCGCGGGCACGGATATAGACGCGGCCACGACCGGTGCGATAGGCCTCGATGATGCCCGCACGGCCGTTGATGATGCCCGCGGTCGGGAAGTCCGGACCGGGGATGTACTGCATCAGGTCATCGATGGACAGCTCGGGGTTGTCCATCAGCGCCAGGCAGCCGTCGATCACCTCGGTGAGGTTGTGCGGCGGGATGTTGGTCGCCATGCCCACGGCGATACCGCTGGAACCGTTGACCAGCAGGTTCGGGATCTTGGTCGGCATGACCGCCGGGATCTGCTCGGTGCCATCGTAGTTGGGCACCCAGTCGACGGTTTCCTTGTCCAGGTCCGCCAGCAGCTCATGGGCAAGCTTGGACATGCGCACTTCGGTGTATCGCATGGCCGCGGCGTTGTCGCCGTCCACCGAACCGAAGTTGCCCTGGCCGTCGACCAGCATGTAGCGCAGCGAGAAGGGCTGGGCCATGCGGACGATGGTGTCGTACACCGCGGTGTCGCCGTGCGGGTGGTACTTACCGATCACGTCGCCGACCACACGGGCAGACTTCTTGTAGGGCTTGTTCCAGTCGTTGCCCAGTTCGCTCATGGCGTACAGGACGCGGCGATGCACGGGCTTCAAGCCGTCGCGCGCATCGGGTAGGGCACGACCGACGATCACGCTCATGGCGTAATCGAGGTAGGACTGTCGGAGTTCGTCTTCGATGTTGACCGGGAGGATTTCTTTGGCCAGTTCGCCCATGAGAAGCCTGGTTCCTTTTTCAAATGGGACTCCGCCTCGCCCGTCCTGAGCCCGGCGGAGCGCGGTGCGCCATCAAAGCGCCACCGACTCTCTACAAATCAACGACTTGGCCGTTGATCCGCGATGCTGTGGGGGCCGTGAAAATGCCCCCTTAAGAACCGTCGGAGCTTACCACAAGCCAGGGTCAAACCCTACCCTCGCCCAGCCCCCACGATGAATTGCCGCAGGCCCCGTCAATGCAGGCGCTTGCGGCTCATCAACTGGGCCATGCGCTCGGCGTCGGGACGCTCGACCACCCCGCGCTCGGTCACGATGGCATCGATCAGATCCGCCGGAGTCACATCGAAGACCGGATTAAAGGCATCGACCTCGGCGGCGACCCGCTTGCCGCCGATTTCCAGCAGCTCACGGCCGTCGCGCTCCTCGATCGGGATGTCCTCACCGCTTTCCAGGTTCATGTCGATGGTCGAACTGGGCGCCACCACCATGAAGCGCACGCCGTGGTGCATGGCGTTGACGGCCAGCTGGTAGGTGCCGATCTTGTTGGCGACGTCACCGTTGGCGGTGATGCGATCGGCCCCGACTATGACCCAGGTGATGCTCTCGGTCTTCATCAGGTGCGCGGCGGCCGCGTCGGCATTGAGGGTAACCGGCACGTTCTCGTTGGCCAGCTCCCAGGCGGTCAGGCGCGCGCCCTGCAGCCAGGGACGGGTCTCGTCGGCGTAGACGCGCTCGATCAGCCCTTCCAGGTGCGCGGCGCGGATCACCCCCAGCGCGGTACCGAAGCCGCCGGTGGCCAGGGCGCCGGTGTTGCAGTGGGTGAGGATCTTCTGTGGGCCGCTGTGCTGCTTGCGGATCAGCTCCACGCCCAGTTGGGCCATGGTCAGGTTGGCTTCGCGGTCGCTTTCATGGATGGCGATGGCTTCCGCCTCCAGCAGCGGCATCGGGTCTTCGCCCGGCTTCAGACGCTCCAGGCGGTCGCGCATGCGGTTCAGCGCCCAGAACAGGTTGACCGCGGTGGGACGCGACTCGGCCAGCACGCTGAAATCGTTCTCCAGCGCCGCGCGCCAGTCACCACCCACGGCCAGGCGGGCGCGTAGCCCCAGGACCACGCCATAGGCGGCGGCGATGCCGATGGCCGGCGCGCCACGCACCACCATCTGGCGGATGGCCTCGGCCACGCCCTCGGCGCTCTCGTAGGTCAGCCAGGTTTCCTCCAGCGGCAGCAGGCGCTGGTCCAGCAGGCGGAGGGTCCCCTTGCGCCAATCAATGGCTGTCACCCGTTCGGCCGCCAACAGTCGCTCACGCATGGAACACCTCTTCATTTCAATGGAATCGCGGGCCTTTCCCGGCCCCGGGAATCGTCCCGCACGGGCGGGTAAAAGCGCCGAGTATACCGAGCCGGATCGAGTGGCGCTCGGCTATACTCGGGCCCTTTATCCCCGCGCCCAGGATGCGCTCCATGCCCACCGCCAAAGTCCCGCTCGACCTGCTGCTCTTTCCCTCCTGGATCGTCCCCGTGGAGCCCGCCGGCGTCGTCCTGCGCGATCACGGTCTGGGCATCCGCGACGGCCGCATCGCCCTGCTCGCCCCGCGCGCCGAGGCGCTGCGCCACCCGGCCTCGGAAACCCGCGAGCTGCCGGGCATGCTGCTCTCCCCCGGCCTGATCAACGCCCACGGCCACGCGGCGATGAGCCTGTTCCGCGGCCTGGCGGACGACCTGGCGCTAATGACCTGGCTGCAGGAACACATCTGGCCGGCGGAGTCCAAGTGGGTCGGCGAGGACTTCGTCCGCGACGGCACCGAGCTGGCCATCGCCGAACAGCTCAAGGGCGGCATCACCTGCTTCTCTGACATGTACTTCCACCCGCAGGTGGCCTGCGAGGCGGTGCACAAGGCCGGCGTGCGCGCGCAGATCAGCGTGCCGGTGCTGGACTTCCCGGTGCCCGGCGCCCGCGACGCCGACGAGGCGATCCGCCAGGGCCTGGCGCTGCGCGATGACCTCAAGCACCACCCGCGCATCAAGGTGGCCTTCGGCCCGCATGCGCCCTACACGGTCAGCGACGACAAGCTGGAAAACATCCTGATGCTCGCCGAGGAACTGGACGTCGGCATCCACATGCACGTCCACGAGACCGCCTTCGAGGTCCAGCAGGCGCTGGAGAAGCATGGCGAGCGGCCGCTGGCGCGCCTGCACCGCCTGGGCCTGCTCGGTCCGCGCTTCCAGGCCGTGCACATGACCCAGGTGAACGACGAGGACCTGGCGATGCTGGTGGAAACCAACAGCTCGGTGGTGCACTGCCCGGAATCCAACCTCAAGCTGGCCAGCGGCTTCTGCCCGGTGGAACGGCTATGGCAGGCCGGCGTCAACGTCGCCATCGGCACCGACGGCGCCGCCAGCAACAATGACCTCGACCTGCTCGGCGAAACCCGCACCGCCGCCCTGCTGGCCAAGGCCGTGGCCGGCCAGGCCACCGCACTGGACGCCCACCGCGCCCTGCGCATGGCCACCCTGAACGGCGCCCGCGCGCTGGGCATGGAGCAGGAAACCGGCTCGCTGGAGCTGGGCAAGACCGCCGACCTGACCGCCTTCGACCTCTCGGGCCTGGCCCAGCAGCCGGTCTACGAGCCGGTTTCCCAGTTGATCTACGCCAGCGGCCGCGACTGCGTGCGCCACGTCTGGGTCGGCGGCAAGCAGCTGCTGGACGACGGCCAGCTCACCCGCCTGGACGAAGAGCGCCTGATCGCCGTGGCCGGCGAGTGGGGTCGCAGGATCGCCGGCGCCTGAGCCCACCCCGGATCGGCATCCTCAGGCCGCGCTGCCTGAGGATGCCGGCCGCCGCTGCGACAATCTGTCATGCCGCGCCCCATCCATTCCACGAAGCTGGCATCATAGTCAGTCTTCGTTTCCAGCTTTTTGATCAATAGGGACACCATGAGCAACGTCGACCACGCCGAGATCGCCAAATTCGAGGCCCTCGCCCACCGCTGGTGGGACCGCGAGAGCGAGTTCAAGCCCCTGCACGACATCAACCCGCTGCGGGTCAACTGGATCGACGAGCGCGTCAGCCTCGCCGGCAAGAAGGTACTCGACGTCGGCTGCGGCGGCGGCATCCTCAGCGAAGCGATGGCCCAGCGCGGCGCCACCGTCACCGGTATCGACATGGGCGAAGCGCCCCTGGCGGTCGCCCAGTTGCACCAGCTGGAATCCGGCGTGCCGGTGGAATACCGCCGCACCACCGCCGAAGAACTGGCCGAAGAGATGCCCGAGCAGTTCGACGTGGTGACCTGCCTGGAGATGCTCGAGCACGTGCCGGACCCTGCCTCGGTCATCCGCGCCTGCTACAGGATGGTCAAGCCCGGCGGCCAGGTGTTCTTCTCCACCATCAACCGCAACCCGAAGGCCTACCTGTTCGCCATCGTCGGTGCGGAATACGTGATGCGCCTGCTGCCGCGCGGCACCCACGACTTCAAGAAATTCATCCGCCCCTCCGAACTGGGCGCCTGGTCGCGCGACGCCGGCCTGGCGGTCAAGGACATCATCGGCCTGACCTACAACCCGCTGACCAAGCACTACAAGCTGGCCGACGACGTCGACGTCAACTACATGATCCAGACCCTGCGCGAGGAGTGAGTCGCATGCTCAGAGCGGTTCTCTTCGACATGGACGGCACGCTGCTGGACACCGCGCCGGACTTCATCGCCGTGTGCCAGGCGATGCTCAAGGCCCACGGCCGCCCGCCGATCGACGACCAGCGCATCCAGGACGTGGTCTCCGGCGGTGCCCGCGCGATGGTCGCCGCGACCTTCGAGATGGACCCGGAAGCCGCCGGTTTCGAGGCCCTGCGCCAGGAGTTCCTCGATCGCTACCAGGAACATTGCGCCGTCTTCACCCGCCCGTACGACGGCATGGCCGAGCTGCTGGAGAGCATCGAGCAGTCGCGCCTGATCTGGGGTGTAGTGACCAACAAGCCGGTGCGCTTCGCCGCGCCGATCATGCAGCAGTTGGGCCTGGCCGAGCGCTCCGCCGTGCTGGTCTGCCCGGACCATGTGAAGAACAGCAAGCCGGACCCGGAAATGCTCCTGCTGGCCTGCAGCCAGCTGAAGATCGACCCGTCCGAAGCGCTGTTCATCGGCGACGACCTGCGCGACATCGAGTCGGGCCGCGCCGCCGGGACCAAGACCGCCGCCGTGCGCTACGGTTACATCCACCCGGACGACAACCCCGCGCACTGGGGCGCCGACGTCATCGTCGATCAGCCCCGCGACCTGCTCGCCGTCCTCGACCGCGCGCTCTGCTCCTGCTGAGTTCAATTCCCGGGAGCTCGTCGCGCTGACGGGCTCCGCTTAGGAGAAACCATGTTCGACTACTCCGCCCGCCCCGACCTGCTAAAGGGCCGCGTGATCCTGGTGACCGGCGCCGGTCGCGGCATCGGCCGGGCCGCTTCGCTGACCTTCGCCGCCCACGGCGCCACCGTGCTGCTGCTGGGCAAGACCGAGGACTACCTCAACGAGGTCTACGACGAGATCGTCGCCGCCGGCCATCCGGAACCGGTAGTGATCCCGCTGAACCTGGAAACCACCCTGCCGCACCAGTACGACGAGCTGGCGGCCACCATCGAGAAGGAGTTCGGCAAGCTCGACGGCCTGCTGCACAACGCCTCGATCCTCGGCCTGCGCTCGCCCATCGAGCAGATTTCCACCGACAATTTCACCCGCGTCATGCAGGTGAACGTCAACGCCATGTTCAGCCTCACCCACACCCTGCTGCCGCTGCTCAAGCTCTCCGAGGACGCCTCGGTGGTCTTCACCTCCAGCAGCGTCGGCCGCAAGGGCCGCGCCTACTGGGGCGCCTACGCGGTGTCGAAGTTCGCCACCGAAGGCCTGATGCAGGTGCTGGCGGACGAGTGCGAGGACATCACCCGCGTGCGCGCCAACAGCATCAACCCCGGCGCCACCCGGACCGCCATGCGCGCCCATGCCTATCCGGGCGAGAACGCCTTCAACAACCCGGCGCCCGAAGAAATCATGCCGGTCTACCTGTATCTCATGGGTCCGGACAGCAAGGGCGTGAACGGCCAGGCCTTCAACGCCCAGGACTGACCCCACGGCGCCCTCGCCCCGCCTCGGGGGCGCCGCATTTCGCCGGTTTTCTGGCTAGCGCGCTTTCTGACTCCCGGCAAAGTGCCATTATTTCGCCACTCTTCTGACGAAACTTCCACCCCATCGGAACCCAACCCGCCTTCTGTCGGTCCATAAGCGCTCTTTTGGAGACTTTTCGAGGGCTGGCACGGAAATCGCTCTGTCCCTCCTGTCGCCGTACAAAATGCGTCAGAGGTTGCCTCGCGTCATGGTTCCCCCCAAACAGTCCAACACCATCGACTTCGATGCCGCCAAGCTCCAGCGCCTGGCCGCCCAGGAGACGCGCCAGCGTCCCAGGCTTCCGCTCGACCCGCTGGAACTGCGCCAGCAACTGAACCTGCAATTGCAGGCCAGCCTGGAAGCCGAACGTATCCTGGCGGTGTTCTTCAGTGAGATCCAGCGCCTGCTGCCGGTGGACTACCTGGCCTACCAGCACTCGGGGGCCGACCTGCGCCTGGAGTTCGGCGACTCGGCAGCGCACAGCGCCGGCTATCGCCTCACCCATGACGGCGAGTACCTGGGCGAACTCTGCTTCCGCCGCCGCCAGCGCTTCTCCGAGGCCGAGCTGGGCCAGTTGGAGTCGCTGATGGCCTGCCTGCTCTACCCGCTGCGCAACGCCCTGCTCTACCGCGCCGCGGTGCAGTCCGCCCTGCGCGATGCGCTCACCGGCACCGGCAATCGCATCGCGATGGACCAGGCCCTGACTCGCGAGGTCGAGGTCGCCCGGCGCCACCTGCAACCGTTGTCGCTGCTGATGCTCGACCTGGACCATTTCAAGCAGATCAACGACGCGTTCGGCCACAGCATCGGCGACGACGCCCTGTGCGCGGTGGCGGCGGCGGTCAAGACCAGCCTGCGCAACGTCGACATGGTGTTCCGTTTCGGCGGCGAGGAGTTTCTCGTGCTGCTTTCCAATACTCCCGGCAGCAGCGCCGCCCAGGTGGGCGAACGGCTGCGGCGCGCCGTGGAGGAGCTGGACCTGGTCATCGACGGCAAGCGCTTGCCGCTTTCCATCAGCCTGGGCTGTGCCACGCTCAATGGCGGTGAGTCGGTGGACGACCTGTTGCGCCGCGCCGACAGCGCCCTCTACGAAGCCAAGCGCGACGGGCGCAACCGGCTGGCCTGCGCGAGTTGAGAACTATCTCCCTGTAGGAGCGAGCTTGCTCGCGAACAGCGTTTCCCGGTGACTTCGGTGTCAGGCGGGTTCGCGAGCAAGCTCGCTCCTACAAAGCTCTGCTAATTCGCAGGCAATGAAAAAGGGCTCCGAGGAGCCCTTTTTCATTTATCGCTAACGCTTAGCGCTTGAAGCCCGGGCGCATGCCGTCACCGGCAGCCTGCGGGCGACGCTTGGCAATCGGCTTGCGCGCCGGCTTGCCCGGACGCTCGGCCAGCGGGGCGCCCTTGTCGCGCTCGGGCGCGCGAGCTGGACGATCGCTCGGTGCCTTGCGCGGTGCACGGTCTTCGCCGGCATCGCTGCGCGGACCACGGGCCGGACGATTACCGCCCGCGTCACGCGGCTTGCGCGGAGCACGGCTGTCTTCGCCACGCGGGGCGCGAGCAGGACGATCACTGCCCGTCTCGCGCGGCTTGCGCGGGGCACGGCTGTCATCACCACGGGGGGCTCGGGCCGGACGCTCGTCGCCATCACGCGGAGCGCGCGCCGGACGCTCACCGGCAGCCGGGCGCGGCGCGCGCTGCGGGCGCTCGCCTTCGGCGCGCTCGGTGCGGGTACGCGAGCCACGGCCCGGACGCTCGCTGGGCGCCAGCTTCTTGCCGAGCTTGCGCTCCTGGCGCTCGACCTTCTCCTTGGTCTTGGTGGAAACCGCCGGCAGGGCGACCGGCGTCAGGCCGACTTCCTCGCTGAGGATATCCAGCTCGCGCTGGCCCATCTCGCGGTAGCGGCCCATGGTCAGCTCGGAGGTCAGGAACACCGGTCCGAAGCGCACGCGCTTCAGGCGGCTGACGATCACACCCTGGGACTCCCACAGGCGGCGGACTTCGCGGTTACGGCCTTCCATCACCACCACGTGGTACCAGTGGTTGAAGCCTTCGCCACCGGGCGCTTCCTGGATATCGCTGAACTTGGCCGGGCCGTCTTCGAGCATTACGCCGGCTTTCAGGCGCTCGATCATCTCTTCGTCGACTTCGCCGCGCACGCGCACGGCGTACTCGCGGTCCATCTCGTAGGACGGGTGCATCAGGCGGTTGGCCAGCTCACCGTCGGTGGTGAACATCAGCAGGCCGGTGGTGTTGATGTCCAGGCGACCGACGTTGATCCAGCGGCCGCTGCGCAGGCGCGGCAGGCGGTCGAACACGGTCGGGCGGCCTTCCGGATCGTCGCGGGTGCAGACTTCGCCTTCGGGCTTGTTGTAGATCAGCACGCGACGGACGTGCTCTTCGATCTTCTCGCGCTTGAGTAGGCGGTCATCGACAGCGATGGCATCGCGGTCGCCGACGCGCTGGCCAAGGGTGGCCACGGCGCCGTTGACTTTCACCCGGCCATCTTCGATCCAGGCTTCGACGTCACGGCGCGAGCCGACGCCCATGCGAGCGAGGACCTTCTGCAGTTTCTCGCCGGCCGGCGCGGGGATCAGTTCTGGGTTTTCGTGCGTGTCGGTCATCTGGGCACCTCCCGGTGTGGCATGCAACGAATAAAAAGGTCGCGCATCATACGCGCTTGCGCGCGGCAAAGCATCGCCCGCGATCGGGAAAGACTAGCCGACTTACAGAACCCTACACGGGGAATGGATCAATGCACCGCGAAGACGACTTCACCGGCGCGAAGCTCGCGCTGTTCCATGCCGGCCAACTGGTGGTCTACAAGCGCGACGAGAAACCCGGCATCCCCTACCCCGGCTGCTGGGACTTCCCTGGCGGCGGCCGCGAGGGCGACGAAACCCCGGCGCAGTGCGCACTGCGTGAACTGGAAGAGGAGTTTGCCATCCGCCTGGATGCCCGGCGTATCGAGTGGCAGCGCCGCTACCGCGCCACCCACGGTCCCGCGCCGTGGGCCTGGTTCCTGGTGGCGCGCCTGGATCGAGCCGAGCTCGACGCCATCCGCTTCGGCGACGAGGGCCAGTATTGGCGCCTGATGCGGGTCAGCGAATACCTCGCCCACGGACAGGCCGTGGATTACCTGCAGGAGCGCCTGCGGCATTTCCTCGCAGGCCGCGTCGAGATCGGCTGATTCCACGCGGCCAACCGCTGATATGCATTTGTACGGCCCATCTGAATCTGTTTCCGGCTGACACATCTCCTTAGATTGCCCGCTCACCGAAGCACGCCGCCGGCCCACCCGCGCGTGCCCGGACGTACTGACACAAGCGGGAATCCAGCATGAACACGAGAAGCACGGAGCAGGCGTATAACTACAAGGTGGTTCGCCAATTCGCCATCATGACGGTGGTCTGGGGCGTCGTCGGCATGGCTATGGGGGTGCTGATCGCCTCCCAGCTGGTCTGGCCGCAACTGAACCTTGACCTGCCGTGGACCAGTTTCGGGCGCCTGCGCCCGCTGCACACCAGCCTGGTGATCTTCGCCTTCGGCGGCTGCGCCCTGTTCGCCACCAGCTATTACACCGTGCAGCGCACCTGCCAGGCGCGGTTGTTTTCCGACAGCCTGGCCGCCTTCACCTTCTGGGGATGGCAGGCGCTGATCGTGGTGATGCTGATCACCCTGCCGCTGGGCTACACCACCACCAAGGAATACGCCGAGATCGAGTTCACCGGCGCGGTGTGGATGGCCATCGTCTGGGTCGCCTACGCGGTGGTGTTCTTCGGCACCCTGATGAAGCGCAGGACGCCGCACATCTACGTGGGCAACTGGTTCTTCGCCGCCTTCATCGTGGTCACCGCGATGCTGCACATCGTCAACCACCTGTCGATCCCGGTGGACTGGTTCAAGTCCTACCCGGTGTACTCCGGCGCCACCGACGCGATGGTGCAGTGGTGGTACGGCCACAACGCGGTGGGCTTCTTCCTCACCACCGGCTTCCTGGGGATGATGTACTACTTCGTGCCCAAGCAGGCCGGACGCCCGGTGTATTCCTACCGGCTGTCCATCGTGCACTTCTGGGCGCTGATCACCCTGTACATCTGGGCCGGCCCGCACCACCTGCACTACACCGCGCTACCGGACTGGGCCCAGTCGCTGGGCATGGTGATGTCCCTGATCCTCCTGGCTCCGAGCTGGGGAGGGATGATCAACGGCATGATGACCCTCTCCGGCGCCTGGCATAAGCTGCGCACCGACCCGATCCTGCGCTTCCTCGTCGTCTCCCTGGCCTTCTACGGCATGTCCACCTTCGAAGGCCCGATGATGGCGATCAAGACCGTCAACGCCCTGTCTCACTACACCGACTGGACCATCGGCCATGTCCATGCCGGCGCCCTGGGCTGGGTGGCGATGATTTCCATCGGCTCGCTCTACCACCTGATTCCCAAGGTCTTCGGTCGCGAACAGATGCACAGCATCGGCCTGATCAACGCGCACTTCTGGCTGGCCACCATCGGCACCGTGCTGTACATCGCCTCGATGTGGGTCAACGGCATCACCCAGGGCCTGATGTGGCGCGCGGTGAACGCCGACGGCACGCTCACCTACTCCTTCGTCGAAGCGCTGCAGGCCAGCCACCCCGGCTTCGTGGTGCGCATGAGCGGCGGCATGCTGTTCCTCGGCGGCATGCTGCTGATGGCCTGGAACACCTGGATGACCGTGCGCAGGCCGCAGCCCGAAGCGCTGCTCGCCGCCGAGCGGATGGCCTGAGGTGACGCTCTGGCTGGGGCTGGCCGGCCTGCTGGCGCTGTACTTCGGCGTCGGCTGGAGCCTGCGGGCGCACCGCGAGCGCGGTATCGAGGAGGCCAGCATGCTGCCCTTCGCCGATGACGACGAAGTCGCCCGGCGCATGGAAAAAACCACCGGACGCAGCCGTACTGGCTGCGCCTGCCCCGGTCGCTGCCAGGGCGACTGCGAGCACTGGCACGACTGGCAGCCCTAGCGCGGTATCTCACGCAAAAACCTGCGACAGAGCGCCGCATCACCTCCATCAATTTTCATTAGCAAGCACATCAATTTCTCGGCGGGCGGCCGGAATGAAACTATCTGTCCCGTGCCCCGCCACCCGATGGACGCCTGAAGCATCGTCCCCTGCCCTGCCTGGACCCCAGGACAGACATCATCGATGCCAGCGCTCCCCGGTGGGGCTTTCAAACCCATTCACCGAGTCCGTTCACCGAGGAATATCAGAATGAAGCTTGCCTCTGTCGTGTCGGCTGTGATCTCCAGCCTTGCCCCGATGGCTTTCGCCCAGGACGCCATCAAGAACCCCGGTGCCGATCTGCCGGTTACCGAATACCACTACGGCATGGCCCTGGACGTGGACAAGGTGCTGCACCGCACCGACAACTCCGGCAAGGTCGGCATCGTGCCGGCCTACATGGTCTACCAGGACCACAACGGCGAAACCCACAAGGTTCGCTTCCTCGAATGGGGCGGCAGCACCAGCCAGGGCTGAGCCCCGCCGAACATCGCCCTCCGGCCGTCTTGGCCCACCCCCGCGAGCCTGTGGTGGCGGTCGGGGGGCGATCCTGATTTGCCGCCGCACCACAGCCGTCATCCCGCAAGTCCGCGAAACTCAGCCCTACCAGGAAGCTGCGCCACCTGTAGGAGCGAGCTTGCTCGCTAACAGAACGCCCCGTAGACATCGTTGCAAAGCGGTTCGCGAGCAAGCTCGTTCCTACGAAGAGCCCTGCTGCCGATAGGGCAACGCGGTCCGGGCCTCTTCGGCGTAGGCGAGAATGCCGGCGCGCTCCTGTTCCAGAAACTCCGCTACCGCCGCCCGCAAACCGGGATGCCCCAGGCGATGCCAGGAGCGCGTGACCACCGGCTCGAAGCCACGGATCAGCTTGTGCTCGCCCTGCGCCCCCGCATCGAAACGCCGCAGACCGTGGCCAATGGCGAAGTCCAGCCCCTGGTAGAAGCACGTCTCGAAGTGCAGTCGATCGAACTCCGCCAGGCAACCCCAGTAACGACCATACAGCGAATCGCCACCGACCAGGCTGAAGGCCATCGCCACCGGGCGTCCGCCGCGATGGGCGAACACCACGCGAACGGCCTCCGGCATGCGTTCGCCGAGCAGGCTGAAGAAGGACCGCGTCAGGTAAGGCGCCTGCCCGCGCACCTCGTAGGTGCTGCTATAGCAGGCATGGACGAAGTCCCAGTGCGCCTCGGAAAGCTCGCGGCCTTCCATCCAGACGAAATCGATGCCCAACCCGGCGACCTGCTCGCGCTCCTTGCGCAGTTGCTTGCGCTTGCGCGAACTCAGGGCGTCGAGGAAATCCTGGAAATCGCGGTAACCACGGTTACGCCAGTGGTACTGGCAACCCAGCCGCTCCATCCAGCCATCGGCCCCACCGAGCAGCGCGTCGGCGGCACCATCGGTGAAGTTCACGTGTACCCCGGAGCAACGCGCCTCATCCACCTCCCTCGCCAGCGCACCGACCAGGCTCAGCGCGGCCTCAGGTGCGCCCAGCAAGCGCCCGCCGGCCACCGGGGTGAAGGGAATGCCCACCAGCAGCTTGGGGTAGTAGCCGATACCCGCCCGCTGGCAGGCATCGGCCCAGCTCCAGTCGAACACGTACTCGCCGTAGGAATGGCCTTTCAGATAGGCCGGCGCGGCGGCGAGCAGGCGGCCATCGTCGTCGAACAGGGCGCGATGAGCCGGTGTCCAGCCGGTACGCCCATCGACACTGCCGCTTTCCTCCAATGCCTGGAGAAAGGCATGGCGCAGGAACGGCTGGCCGTCCGTCAGCAGGGCATCCCACTGGCGGGCATCCACATCGGCGAGGCGGGAAAGAGTCTGGATTGGCATGGCCGACAGTCTGGCGCGCAGCGCCCGGGAATGGAAGATTGGCGCAGGAAAAGCCCGCGCCAGTGACATTCACGTTCGTCGGTATCCGGCAAACGGACCCAACGACTGGTCTATGGTGGGGATTGACAAGGCTTGCCGGCAACCCCAGCCGGCTCCATTCCGCCCGCCACGCGCCCGGCCCGGAAGAGTGGCGATTTGCCCGGAGGACGTCCCATGAGCCTGATGCAATGCGAATACCGCAAGTACACCATCACCGCCGATGTCGTTGAACATCCCGGCATGCCCACGCCCTGGGCCGGCGGCTGCCACATTACCAGCCCCGACGGCCAGACCACCAAACGCAAGACGTTGCCGCTGGAATACGCCTACATGGCGGACCTGGAGAAGGCCCAGCACGCCTCCATCGCCCACGGCAAATGGCTGGTGGACCAGAGCCTGGACCACGACCGTCCGCTGTTCTGATCAGCAGGCTGGCGCTTCGCTGACCGGCAACTCCGTCAGGCGTACCTGCAGGGAAAGGAATTCCTGCGCCGACGACCGCCACGATTGACCGCGCGCCCACTGCGCGCAGACCTGGCGATCCAGAGCCAGCGCCCGCAGGCAGGCGCTGCGCAGGTCCTCGTGCAACGCACCGGTCACGCCCTCTTCCAGCACATCCAGCGGCCCCGCCACCGGGAAGGCCGCTACGGGCGTGCCGCAGGCCAGCGCCTCGTACATCACCAGCCCCAGGGTATCGGTCCGCGAGGGGAACACCAGCACGCTGGCCTGGCGATAAGCCGCCACTAATGCGTCGCCGTGGCGATAGCCGAGGAACTCCACCTTTGGATAACGCGCCTGCAGCTCCGCCCGCTGCGGGCCATCACCCACCACGCGCTTGAGTCCGGGCAGGTCGAGACCCAGGAAAGCGTCGAGGTTCTTCTCCCGCGCCAGGCGTCCCACATAGAGAAACACCGGCTCCGCCGCCGGCGCTCCCTCGCCTGGCTGGAAACGGCAAAGGTCGACGCCCTTGCGCCACAGCACCAGGCGCTCCAATCCACGCTCGGCAAAGGCCTCGCGCATCCGCTCGCTGCTCACCAGCACAGCCTGGCTCGGCGCGTGGAAGCGGCGCAGGAAGGCATAGCCCCAGCCCAGCGGCAACCAGGGCCAGCGGGTGTTCACGTATTCGGGAAAGCGCGTGTGGATGGCGCTGCTGAACTTCAGGCCCCGGCGTATCAGCCAGCGCCGGGCGGCCCAGCCCAGCGGACCTTCGGTGGCGAGGTGAACGCAGTCGGGAGCGAACTCGCGGATCCTCTCGCCGACCCTCCACAGGTCCCAGGCCAGGGGAATTTCCGGATAACTCGGGCACGGGCAATGACGAAAATCCTGCGGGGTGATCAGGCCGACCGCATGGCCCATCTCCTCCAGCTCAGCCACCAGCGCCCGCAGGCTGGTGACCACGCCGTTGACCTGCGGCAGCCAGGCATCGGTGACGATCAGCAGCCTCATGCCGCCGTCTCGACCGCCGTCAGCTCCGCGCCGCGCGCCTGCTCCTCGGCCAGCCGGTAGAGCTGGATGCTGCCGTCCCAGTGCTCGATCAGCGCCGAGCAGGACTCCACCCAGTCGCCGCAGTTGAGGTACTCCACCTCGCCGATCTGGCGGATCTCGGCATGGTGGATATGCCCGCAGATCACGCCATTGAGACCGCGCTTGTGCACCTCGTGGGCGATGGCTTCCTCGAAGTCGCTGATGAAGTTCACCGCCGTCTTGACCTTGTGCTTGAGGTACGCCGACAGCGACCAGTAGCCATAGCCGTAGCGGCTGCGCCAGTGGTTCAGCCAGCGATTGAGGGTCAGGGTGAATTCGTAGGCGGAGTCGCCAAGGAAGGCCAGCCACTTGTGGTAGCGGGTGATCACGTCGAACTGGTCGCCGTGGATCACCAGCAGCCGGCGGCCGTCGGCGGTGGTGTGCTCGATCTCGTCCACCAGGCGGATGTTGCCCAGCAGCAGCGAGGAATAGCGGCGCAGGAACTCGTCGTGGTTGCCGGTGACATAGATCACCTCGGTGCCGCGCTTGCTCATGGTCAGCAAACGGCGAATCACGTTGGTGTGCGCCTGCGGCCAGTAGATGCCGCCGCGCAGCTTCCAGCCGTCGATGATGTCGCCCACCAGATAGATGCGGTCGGCATGGTAGCGCTTGAGGAAGCCGGCCAGGTGCTCGGCCTGGCAGTCGCGGGTGCCGAGGTGGACATCGGATATCCACAGGGTCCGCACCCGTTGTTTCTTCGTCGGCGTCATGCGTTGCGCGCTGCTCATCGTCGGCGACCTCCAGTGGGGTTTCTCCGAGTGTCGACCCACGGGGTGAAGCGCAGGTGACCGACTGGCGACAGTCCCGTTACAGCCCGCGGCGCGCTAGACTGTCAGCCTGCCCGCCAGCACGAAAAGCAGCCTTGCATGAGCCAGATCCTCTCCCTGCGTCACTACAGCCATGACCATCTCGCCCATAGCCACAGCCATGCGCAGCTGGTGCTGGGGCTTTCCGGCAGCCTGGACTTCGAAGTAGGCGGACGCGGCAGCCTGGTGACCCGGCAGACTTTCGCCGTGGTGCCGCGCGAGGAGCACCACGCCTGCGCCAGCCCCGACGGCAGTCGCTGCCTGGTGGTGGATCTGGAAGACGAAGACGATCTGCTCGCCGACCTGGGGCTGCACAACGACGCCGGTCGCCGCCTGCTGGAAACCCCCGGCCAGCGCTTGCTCAGCAACGATCAGGCACAACTGGTGCACTGGCTCGCCGGCAGCCCGCTGCACGATCCGGTGCTGGCGCGCCAGGGCGCGATCCTGCTCTTGGCCAGCCTCGCCGCCGGCCAGCAGCGCGTGGAAGAACCCGCGCAATTGCCGCTGGCCAGCCTGGATAGCTACATCGACCGCCATGCCGCGCACCCGCTGCAGGTCGCCGACCTGGCGCGACTCGCCGGGCTGTCCGGCGCGCGCTTCCACGCCCGCTTCCTCGCCGAAACCGGGCAAACGCCCATGGACTATGTGCGCCAGCGTCGCCTGCAGCTGGGACGCGATCTGTTGCGCGGCTCGCACCTGTCGGTCGGCGAGATCGCCGCGCAGGTCGGCTACGCCTCGCAAAGCGCCTTCACCGCCGCGCTGGTGCGCCAGTTCGGCACCACCCCGCGCCAACTGCGCCAGCAGGCGCGCGACAATTCCCGCTAGCCGCGCGACAGACAGCCGTGCGCCCAGGGCCTAGACTGCCGGCAACCAGGCAAACCAGCGGGAGCAGCGATGTCGGCAGACACCATCGAGTGGCAGGATTTCGAGCGCGTCGAACTGCGCGTGGGCACCATCGTCCATGCCGAACCCAACGTGAAGGCGCGCAAACCCGCCTACATCCTCCAGGTCGACCTCGGCCCGCTGGGGATCAGGACCTCCAGCGCGCAGATCACCGCGCACTATGAAGCCAGCGAGCTGATCGGCCGCCAGGTGCTGTGCGTGTGCAACTTCGAGCCCAAGTCCATCGCCGGCGTGCGCTCGGAAGTGCTGGTCACCGGCGCCTACGACAGCGACGAGAAAGTGGTGCTGGCCGGTTTCGACAAGCCGCTGCCCAATGGCGCGCGGTTAGCCTGATGCTCGTTCCACCGCGCGCCGGCTGTCCTGGCGCGCGTCCCTCTTTCCCGACAAGGCCCCGCCACCGCCCCCGGCATGAAACGCGTCACTCAACTCACTCCCCGCGGCGCCCTGATCGGCCTGCACATCGGCGCCCTGATGTTCGGGCTGTCCGGCATCTTCGGCAAACTCATCCTCGCCGGCCCCCTGGTCATCGTCTTCGGCCGTGCGCTGTTCGGCTCGCTGTCGCTGGCGGCGGTGTTCGCCGGGCATCTGCGCGGGCAACGGCGACCCACGCTGAAACAGGCCGCCATGCTGCTGGGCGGCGGCGTGCTGCTGTGTACGCACTGGCTGACCTTCTTCCTCGCGGTAAAGGTGGGCAACGTCGCCGTGGCCACCCTCGGCTTCGCCAGCTTCCCGGCCTTCACCGTGCTGCTGGAGGGCCTGCTGTTCCGCGAGCGCATCCGCAAGGGCGAGTACGGGGTGGTAGCGCTGGTGTGCATCGGCCTGGTGATGGTCACGCCAACCCTGGACCTGCGCGACGGCGCCACTGCCGGACTGCTCTGGGGCACTCTCTCAGGCCTGCTGTTCGCCCTGCTGTCGCTGGCCAACCGGGTGAGCGTGCGCGGCATCGACCCGATCCAGGCGGCGCTGTGCCAGAACCTGACGATCATCGCCTGCCTGCTGCCGCTGGTGTTCGTCGAACTGCCCTCGGTGCGCGGCATGGACTGGCTCTGGCTGGTGCTGCTGGGCGTGCTCTGCACCGGCGTCGCCCACAGCCTGTTCGTCGCCAGCCTGCGGTTGATCAAGGCACGCACGGCGGCGGTGATCTTCGCCCTGGAGCCGGTCTACGGCATCGCCTTCGCCACCGTATTGTTCGGCGAAGAACCGAGCCTGCGGATGCTGGCGGGTGGCGTGCTGATCATCTTCGCCACCTTCCTCAGTGCGCGCGGGTCGCACTGATCTCGCTCCGCGCTTGCTTTTCGCAGGAGCGAGGGGGACGCCTGGTTCTTGCTCGCGAACCGCTTGGCAGCGAAGCAGGATCAGTTCGCGAGCAAGCTCGCTCCTACGAGATATATCTGCGCTCGGGGCGACCCTAACCCTCGGCTTTGGCATCCTGCGTCGTACCCCCTGCATCCATGCAGTCGTCTCCCAGGGAGAGAGGGGACCGTTCGGTGCAGGAGGAAATCTCGGTCTCAGCCGGCACGGTCTGCCCCCTCTCCCGGAGGGAGAGGGTTGCTCCTACAAGGGCTGGAGCAATGCGTGCGGCAAAAAGAAGGCCGCCTCGCAGCATGCGGATTGCGAATCCTTGCCCTGGGGAGGGAATACCAAGGGTTCCTCGCATGACAGCCTGCGAAGCGGCCTGTCCGGTGACGGCTCCTGTGTTCCAGGAGCCTCGGTTGACGCGGTATCGGGCGGAGCGATGTCCGCCGCTCCAGGTGCAATGATCGCGTGTTCGCCCGCCCTTGAGTGTCAGCACAAGGTAAAGACTGGGTAAAACCGGCTCACGCCTGCGCCAGCAGGCCGCGGCAATAACGCGCCACGCCCTCCTCCACGGCCAGCATCGGCTCGCGGTAGCCCGCCTCGCGCAGCAAGGCGATGTCGGCGCAGGTGTAGCACTGGTACTTTCCGCGCAGCTCGTCCGGGAACGCGGTGTATTCCAGTAGCCCGGCGCGCGTCGCCGCATCCCGGGTCAGCGGCTGCAGGTCCTGTTGCTCGCGCAGGGTGTTGATCACGGCCAGCGCCACGTCGTTGAACGGCTGCGCGCGACCACTGCCGAGGTTGAAGATGCCGCTGTGCTCGGGGTGGTCGAGAAAGTACAGATTGACCTTCGCCACGTCCTCCACCGAGACGAAATCGCGCTGGTGGCCGCCAGCCGGGTAGTCGCCGTATTCGCCGAACAGTTTCACCTTCCCCGTCTCGCGGAACTGGTTGAAGCAGTGGAAGGCCACCGAGGCCATGCGCCCCTTGTGCTGTTCGCGTGGGCCGTAGACGTTGAAGTAGCGGAAGCCGGCGATCTGGCTGCGCGCGGTGGGCAGTACCTTGCGCACACGCTGGTCGAAGAGGAATTTCGAATAGCCATAGACGTTCAGCGGCCGCTCGCAGGAGCGCATCTCGCGGAACTCCTGGCCGCCGCCATACACCGCCGCCGACGAGGCGTAGAGGAACGGCACGCCCAGCGACAGGCTGGCGTCGAGCAACTGGCCGCTGTAGCGGTAGTTGTTGTCCATCATGTAGTGCCCGTCGCGCTCCAGGGTGCTGGAGCAGGCGCCCTGGTGCAGCAACGCGCGCACCACGCCGAAGTCGCCGCGGGCGTAGCGTTCGATGAAGTCGCGCTTGTCCAGGTAATCGCTGATGTCGCAATCGGCGAGATTGGCGAACTTGTCGCCCTCGGTCAGATCGTCGACCGCGATGATGTCGGTCTCGCCGCGCGCATTCAGCGCCTTGACGAGGTTGCTGCCGATGAAGCCGGCGGCGCCGGTGACGATGATGCTCATGTCGGGCATCCCCTGCGGAGAATGGATGCACCCAGACTACGAGTGGCACGGACGTACCCCGTTGACATGAAGCAAAGAAGTTAGCTTGCTATCGAAATGATATTTCGGCGACTCAGGGGCGGTCGTTGTGGCCCAGGCCACGCTGCGGATCGATGCGGTCGCGCACCCGCTGCTTGAGCACCTTGGCCTCGGGGAACCCACCGTCGGCCTTGCGCTCCCAGATCTGCTCGCCATCGCAACTGATGTGGAACACCCCGCCGGTGCCCGGCACCAGGCTGACCTTGCCCAGGTCGTCGCCGAAGGTACTCAGCAGTTCCTGCGCCAGCCAGGCGGCGCGCAACAGCCACTGGCACTGGGTGCAATAGGTGATGACGATTTCGGCTTTGGCTTCGGACATGAATCAGACCCTGCAGTAGGACGCGCACCTATAATACCGGCCGACACGCCTATTCGGATTCCCCTGTTATGCGCCGCCTGCTGTTCGCCCTCCTCCTGCTCCTGCCCCTCGGTACCCTGGCGGCCAACGCGCCGCCGAAGATCGGACTGGTGCTCTCCGGCGGCGCGGCCCGGGGCCTGGCGCACATCGGCGTACTCAAGGCACTGGACGAACAGGGCGTCCATGTCGACGCCATCGCCGGCACCAGCATGGGCGCGGTGATCGGCGGACTCTATGCGGCGGGCTACACACCCAAGGAGCTCGAAAAGCTGGCGCTGACCCTGGACTGGCAGCAGGCGCTGTCCGACTCCCCGCCACGGGTCGACATGCCCTTCCGGCGCAAGCAGGACGACCGCGACTTCCTGGTGAAACAGAAACTCAGCTTCCGTGACGACGGTACCCTCGGCCTGCCGCTGGGCGCGATCCAGGGCCAGAACCTGTCGATGCTGCTGGAAAGCCTGCTGGTGCACACCAGCGACACCCGCGATTTCGACAAGCTGGCCATCCCCTTCCGCGCAGTGGCCACCGACATCTCCACCGGCGAGAAAATAGTGTTCAGCAAAGGCCACCTGCCCCAGGCGATCCGCGCCAGCATGTCGATCCCGGCGGTGTTCGCCCCGGTGGACGTCAACGGCAAGCTGCTGGTGGACGGCGGCATGGTCGACAATATCCCGGTGGATGTCGCGCGGCAGATGGGCGTCGATGTGGTGATCGCGGTGGACATCGGCAACCCGCTGCTGGACCGCAAGCAACTGACCTCGGTGGTGGACATGCTCAACCAGTCCGTCACCCTGATGACCCGCAAGAACTCCGAGGCGCAACTGGCCACCCTGAAATCCACCGACGTGCTGATCCAGCCGCCGCTCAGCGGCTACAGCTCCGCCGACTTCGGCAAGGTGCCGCAACTGATCGACGCCGGCTACCGCGCCGCCACCATCCTCGCGCCGCGCCTGGCCAGCCTGCGCCAGAGCAGGGACGAACACGCCGTGGCCCTGAACGAGGCGCGCACGCCCGGCGAACGCCAGCCGGTGATCAATCGCATCGAAGTGGAGAACAACTCCAAGGTCAGCGACGACGTCATCCTCCACTACATCCGCCAGCCGCTGGGCGAACGCCTGGACCTGGAACGCCTGCAGCGCGACATGAGCACCCTCTACGGCCTGGACTACTTCGACCAGGTGCAGTACCGCGTGGTGCACCAGAAGGACGGCAACGCCCTGGTGATCCACGCCTACGGCAAGCGCGGCGGCACAGACTACCTGCGCCTGGGCCTGAACCTCTCCGACGACCTGCGCGGCGACAGCACCTTCAACGTCGGCGCCAGTTACCGCATGAATGGCATCAACCGCCTCGGCGCGGAATGGCTGACGCGCCTGCAGATCGGCGACCACCAGGAGCTCTACAGCGAGTTCTACCAGCCGCTGGACGTGGGCTCGCGCTACTTCGTCGCGCCCTTCCTGTTCAACGAGGCGCAGAACGTCGAAGCCACCGACGACGACGATCCCATCGCCGAATACCGCCTGGAGCGCTATGGCTACGGCCTCAATGTCGGCCGGCAGATCGCCAACAACGGCGAGATCCGCTTCGGCGTGGCCCAGGCCTACGGCAAGGCCGACGTCCGCGTGGGCGAACAGGACCTGCCCGACTTCAACTTCAACGAAGGCTACGCGGAGCTCAAGTACTCCTTCGACACGATGGACAATGTCGACTTCCCCCGCGAAGGCGAAAACATCCAGGCCGCCTTCCGCAAACACACCCCCTCGCTGGGCGACGACGACCGCTACCGGCAGTGGGACATCCACCTGGACAAGGCACTGAGCAGCGGGCCGGACACCTTCGTGCTGGGCGGTGGCTACGGACGCACCCTCGACGATGCCGAGGTGGTGGTGTCGAGCTTCCTGCTCGGCGGCGCGCGGCAGCTCTCGGGCTTCCGCCAGGATGCCCTGGCCGGGCAGAACTACAGCCTCGGCCGGGTCATCTACTACCGGCGCATGACCGAGCGCTCCTTCCTGCCGCTGGACTTCCCCTTCTACCTGGGCGGCAGCCTGGAACGCGGCCGGGTGTGGAACAACGACAACAGCTACGACACCGGCTACGTCAACGCCGGCAGCATCCTGATGGGCTTCGAGACGCCGCTGGGGCCGCTGTCCTTCAGCTACGGCCTGAACGACGCCAGCGAGCACGCGATGTACATCAACCTGGGACGGAATTTCTAAGCCCTGCTCGCCACCGGGACCCGGCCTGTAGCGAGCTTGCTCGCGAACGGTGGTTTGCCGGGTATCTCTGCGCCAGCCTGGATGCCCATGTTCGCGAGCAAGCTCGCTCCTGCAAGGGAGGATTCGTCGCAGGACGCGCCGGAGGTATCCATCCGCCTTGTACCGGGCGCTTGCAGGAGCGGACTCCGTCCGCGATTTGCCCCGCAGCGGCGTTGATCGCGGACGGAGTTGCTCGATCAGCGCCCATGAAAAAGCCCGGCACGAGGCCGGGCTCTTCCATTCATGCGTGGATCAGGCAATCCGTGCCAGCAGCTCGCGCGCCTCGGCCTTAGCCTTGGAGTCGCCGCTCTCGATCACACGCTTGAGGATGCGGTAAGCCTCCTCCAGGTTGCCCCGATCGATGCAGGTCCGGGCCTCATCGAGGCTGGCCAGCAGCTCGTCATGCTCGTGCAGCTCGCTCTCGGGCAGCTCGAACACCAGGTCGACTTCCTTGGCCTGGCCGAACAGGCTGGCATGCTCGCCATCCAGCTCCAGCTCGGTGATTTCCGGCAGCTCGCGCAGGTTGCTGCGGAAATCGGCGGGAGCGGGTTGTTCGGCGGCCGGCGTGCTCTTGTTGCGTTGTGGCGTATCGACGGGATCGACGGAGTCCCAGTCCAGATCCAGCGACATGTCGCTGAGGTTCAGGGCGAAGTCCGGTTGCGCTTCACCCGCGTTGGACGCGGGCGTTGCGTCCAACGCCAGGTCATCCCAGTCGGTGAGGGTTTCACCCGTCGGGGCGACCGGGAGTTCCTCCCCGCGCTCGAGCATTGCCGGATAGCGCGACTTGATCTGGTCGATCGGCTTCTGGTCCCCGCCACGGGCCACCAGTTCGTGTTCCTGTTCATGGAAGCCGGCCAGGTCACCCAGCTCGGCGAGCACCAGCAACAGCTTCATGCGCAGCTCGCGACGTTCGGGCTCCCGGGCAACGGCCTTGCGCAGCATGTCGCGCGCCTGGTTGAAGCGGCCGTAGGCGATGTAGATGTCCGCCCCCTCCAGGCTGTCCGCACTGGCAGCCGGAAGACGCGCCACCCCGGACTCCGGAGCCATCACCGGCGGTTGGGGACGCTGGATCGGCACAGCCACGGGCGGCGGCACGGCACCGCCCGCCAGGGGTTTGGCCGGAGGTATCGCCGCTTGCACCTGGCGCCCGCCGATGTCCTTGAGCGGCGGCTCGTTACGCTTGCGGCGCATCAGCAGCAGCCCGGCCAGCAACGCACCGAGCGCGCCCACACCAAGCCACGGCCAGAAGTTGAACTGTGCGCCCCGAGCGTCGCTGGCAGGTGTCGCCGGCGTGGAAGCCGGTACCGCCTTGGGCGCCACCGGAACCGCCGGTGCGACGGGCCCATCGCGGCGAGCCAGCTCGGCCTGCAGGCTCTGCACCTGCTGGTCGCGGCTTTCCAGGGCCTTCTGCAGCGCTTCCAACTGCTTCTGCATGGCGTCCATGCGCTGGTTCAACTGGTCGCGCTGGGCGTTGCTCAGGGCGAGGTCTGCTTCGACCTTGGCCAGGTTGCCATCGACCGCCGGGGCGGCGGGTGCGGAGAAAGATGCCATTGCCGCATCACCGGCTGGCGGCGCGGAAAGCGTTGCCGGGGCGGAAACGTCGGTCTGGAGGTTCGACGATGCGGCATTCGCCGTGGCTGCCGCAGCGGCGGGCTGCGGCGCAGGAACATTGCCGTACCCTGCGAGCTGCTGGCCCTGGGGCAGGACCAGCGTCTGGCCGACCTTCAGCCGGTGCGGGTCGCCATTGACGAAGGCTCGCGGGTTCAGTGCCAACAGGCTGTCCATCAGTTGTCTGTGCGAAGCGCCGCTGCCGCTCAGGCGGGAAGCGATGCTCCACAGCGTATCGTTGCGCACGGTGGTGTAACGCCCCTCGCCCGCCGGGATGGGCGTGGCCGCAGGGGCGCTGCGAACCGGTTCGGCGCGCCAGCGGGGGGCTTCGGGAGTCCTGCGCTCGGGCAACGGGATACTGGCGGCGACCGAAGTGCGCGCACTGTTGTAGTTCGGCGGATCGAGCAACACAGTGTACTCACGCAACAGGCGCCCGTTGGGCCGCTCCACTTCCACCAGGAAGTTGAGGTACGGCTCGCGCACCGGCTGGGTGGACACCACCCTGATGTAGCTGCGTCCGGCGCGGATCACCGGGGTGAAGCGCAGGTTCTGCAGGAACATGAAGCGGTCGACACCGGCCTGTTCGAAGGCCGTGGGGCTCGCCAGGCGGGCGATCAGTTCGTCGGAGGTCATGTCGCCTGTCTGCAGCAGGGCGATTTCCGCATCCAGCGGCTGGTTCAGCGACGAGTGCAGGGTGATCTCACCCAGGCCGAGAGCATTCGCATGAGCGGAAACAAACACAGAAAGCGCAGCGAGCGTCAGCGGAATTTTTGTTATTCGAGCCATAACCCTACCCCTAGTCTGGGTCTGCCGGCCGTTCCCTGACCACCCGAAAGCAGCAGGTTCTACCTGTCCACACACTCGAATCGCCATGCCGGACGACAGACCGCACGCGCCCCACCACTGCACCTGAAAGGTACAGGCCGATTGATATCAGGGATTAGGTGGTCCAAGGGATTTGGTCAAGACAAGTCGTCGGAAAACCGGCGAATGGTCCAGAGAAACTCACTGGGGGACTGGCGATTCCGCGAGAAAACGCCAGAAAAATGGCTATTTAGCCGAATAAAATGTGATGCACTTCTCAGTTTTTCTCCAAATTACTGAGAATCCGGCTAAGGAGCCGCTGACAGACGGCAATCTCGTCCTCGGTGATACCGCTGAGCACTTCATTGCGCACGGCAGCGGCAATGTTCTCGATATCGGTGATCAGGACATCCGCCTTGGGCGTCAGGGCGATGCGCTTGGCGCGGCGGTCCTCGGCCACGGCCTGGCGACGAACCAGTCCCTGGGCTTCGAGGCCGTCGAGCAGACGGGCCAGGGTCGGGCCCTCCACGCCGACGGATTGCGCGAGCTCGCGCTGGGTGGGCGCGGCGGCGTGGCGTGCCAGGTGCAGCAGCACCAGCCAGCGCGCCTGGGACAAACCGAGGTGACTGAGCCGGCGGTCGAGTTCAGCCCGCCATGCACGCGAAGCCTGGGCCAGTTGGGTACCGAAGTAGTGCTTATCGTTGTCTGCCATTGTGTCGCAAAGTTCGGGCTAATTGATTTGACTAATTATTAGCCAGCTAATCAAGCCCGTACAATGACAGATTGTCGCAGGGTATGACGCAGCACTTCACCATTTCGCATATTGGTCTTCTACGAATCCCCACAGATTGTCGATGCGCACCTCGGCCTCTCCCGCCGGTTTCAGCACGCCGCTGAAGCGCCCGAAGATCTGCTTGAAGTTGCTCGCCAGCAGGCCCAGGTTGAGGCGCTCCTGGTGCAGGCCGTGGGCTTCGAAGCGCAGCTCGACCTGGCCGTCGTAGGAACCGATGGTCCAGGGCTGTAGCGGCTGGTCGCGGTCGAACTCGAAACGCACGGTATCGACCTTCACCAGCCGGCCATCGAGCCAGTAGCAGTTCTCGGTGAAACTGGTTTCATTGACCCCGCACGAGAGGTTCAGGCCGACGCGCCGTCCCTGCGCCTCGCCGGACAGGCAGGCCCAGTTCCAGAAGGTTTCGCGGCGCATGTAGCCGGCGGACCAGTCGTGGTGCGCGTAGGCATCCAGCGCACGCAGGTCGTAGTTGCCCAGCGCGCTGCGCACCTCGCCGAGGCAGTGCACGCCGGCCACCTTGCGCGCATAGACCCATCCGTTCACCGCCGCCGGGGTACACAGGCTCATGGGTTCGAAGGCTGGTTGCGCCTCGCTGAAACACGCGTCGATACGGGTGCCATCGTCCAGTTCCACCAACAGGCGCTTCTCCAGTGGAGCCAAACCGTTCTCCAGGCGCAACAGGTTGCGGCCCTGGAGCAGCTCGCAGACGCCGTCGTTGGGCGCCTGCGAGAAGCGCGAGCCCTTGCCCAGCGGGCACTTGAACTGGCGTTCGATCATGCGCCCGCTTTCCGGGTGGTAGAGGTAGACGAAGCCGATGGACAACAGGCTCAGATCGGCCAGCGCGCAGCCGCCGATCAGCGTCGGGCTGATCAGGCCGAAGTACTGGAACTGATGGAAACTGCGCCACTTGCTCAGCGCGCCGAGACGACGCCCCATAGGGGAGCGGAAGTCGAAGTCGCGGTGGTTGATCGTCGCCGGGGTGGTGGAAAAGATGCCGTAGTGCGGTTGGCCGTTGGGCTGGATCAGCTGCTGCATGGGCGCGGGCTCGGTGGCGGGGTCCGGCGCATCCTAGCACCGGCCCCGCGGGCGCCGCAGTCACGCACGGCGCCAGTGCGGGGGACGGAATCGGCCATCAGGACGGGCCCCGCGCTGGGTGTACAACAGCTCAAGGCATTCAGGCCACCACCTGATTGCGTCCGAACGCCTTGGCCTCGTACAACGCCCGATCGGCGTGTTCATAGATGCTGCGCAGCGGGTGCCCGGTTTCCGGCCACAGGCAGGACACCCCGATGGACAGCGTCACTTCGTCCGCCGTCAGCGAGCCCTCGTGGGCGATGGCCAGCCCCTGCACCGCCTCGCGCAGCACTTCGGCGCGCTCCCTGGCCTCGCGCTCGCTGGCCCCGTAGAGCAGCACGGCAAACTCTTCGCCGCCCAGGCGCACGGCCATGTCCAACGGCCGCCGGGCGCAGGCGGCAAGCACCTCGCCGATGCGTTGCAGCACGGTATCGCCAGCCTGGTGGCCGTAGCGGTCGTTGTAGGCCTTGAAGTGGTCGACGTCGCAGAGCAGCAGCGCCAGTCCCACGCTCTCGCGCTGCGCCTGGCGCCACAGGCGTTCCAGCTGGCGGTTGAAGCTACGGCGGTTGTGCAGGCCGGTGAGGCTGTCGTGCTCGGCCATCATCTTCAGCAGGCGGCTGATCAGGAAATGCTGGCGGGACTTGTACTCCAGCAGGTAGCACCCCACGGCGCCGACCAGATTGCCGAACAGCAGGAACACCACGTTGCTGATCAGCTTGGGCAACGGCAGGGCGACATACAACTCGAACCCCACGTACGCCAGCAGGATGACGAAGGCGCAGGCCACCGCCTCGGAAAAGCGCAAGCCGATCAGGAAGTAGGCGGCCATGCTGACCAGCAGCAATCCCTCGTAGGGATACGTCTGGTCCACGGTATGGGCGATGCCCGCCACGGCCGCCGCGCCGATGCCGACGCTGAGGATGCAGGCCAGGCTCAGCGGCACCAGCAGTTGGGTATGCCGGCGCTGCAGGATCAGCCCGCCGCAGACGGTCAGCAGCACCAGCACGCCGATGCGCACTGCGAGCATGTCCCAGTGTTCTGGAGTCCGGATGAGGAGAAAGTCGATGGCCGCCAGCGCCAGCCAGATCAGCACTCCGACGCTCAGCGCGGTGCGCTTGAGATCGAAGCTGTCTTCCAGCAAGTAGTGACGGTACTGGGTTTCGAGGTCGGGCTCGAAGCTCAGACGGCGAAAGCCCCGGGAGAGCTGTTCGGCATAGGCATTGGAGCGGACGTCGTCCAGCCAGCTTTGTTGCGGCACGTTCACCTCTTCTCGTGGAGGTCTAAGTGCCACCATAGCTGTTCGAGATGAGCGTCACAAGTTTGTCGTTTTGCCCCGTCACGAATATGACGAAGCGGGGTGCGATGAATGTACAAGCGGACTCCGTCCGCGATCAGCGCCGCTGCGGAACTCTTCGCGGGCAGAGTCCTACGGAAAAGACAATAACGACGCGATCAGACTTCCAGCTCGGCCTGCAACGCGGCGCGCACACAGTGCAGCACTCCCAGCGGCACGCGGCCTTCGAAGAGCTCGGCGATGGCATTCACCGGCGGCAGCTCGCCGTCCTCGTCGAGGAAGGCGTCCTGTACTTCGCCAAGCAGCTCCTCGGGCAGGTCCAGCGCCTGCTCCAGGGTCAGTTGCTGACGGCCGATGGCCTCGGCCAGCAGGCTGTAGACGTTCTTCTCGCTGCAATCGAGCTGGCGGGCGATCTGTGCCGGGGTCATGCCGGCGCGGGCCAGGGTCACCAGTTCATGGCGCAGGTCGGTGACCGGCGCCGGGGCGTCGGGCGCCGCCTCGGACTCGGTGAGCACGTCGAGGAAGGCCTGGCCGTAGCGTTCCAGCTTGCGCGCGCCGACGCCGCTGACCTGGGCCATCGCGGTGAGCGTGGTGGGCTGGCTGCGCAGCATCTCCAGCAGGGTCGCATCGGGGAAGATGACGTAGGGCGGCACCGAGTGCTCCTGGGCCAACTTGCGCCGCAGGGTACGCAGGGCTTCCCACATCTCGCGCTCTTCCTGGCGTACCAGTTGGCTGGCCGGGCTGGCGCCGCCAGTGGAAGACGACGACTTGCTGCGCTGCGGCTTGGGATCGCGGCGCAGGGCCAGCGTCTCTTCGCCGCGCAGCAGCGGGCGACAGGCCTCGGTCAGGCGCAGGCCGTTGAAGCCGTCGACGTCCACATCGGCGAAGCCGCGGGCGACCAGTTGGCGGAACAGCGTGCGCCATTCGTCCTCGGCACGGGACTTGCCGATGCCGAATACCGCCAGGTGCTGGTGGCCGGCACTGCGGACCTTCTCGGTGTCCTTGCCCAGCAGCACGTCCACCAGGTGGCCGACGCCGTAGCGCTGGCCACTGCGGTAGATCGCCGACAGGGCCTGGCGCGCCGGCTCGGTGGCGTCCCAGGTTTCCACGCCATCGACGCAGATATCGCAGTGGCCGCAAGGATCGGGCATCACCTCGTCGAAGTAGGCCAGCAGCGCCTGGCGGCGGCAGCGGGTTTCCTCGCACAGCGCCAGCATGGCTTCGAGCTTGTGCCGTTCGACGCGCTTGTGGCGCTCGTCGCCCTCGGAGTTCTGCATCATCTGCCGCAGCAGCAACACGTCCTGCAGGCCGTAGGCCATCCAGGCGTCGGCGGGCAGGCCGTCACGGCCGGCGCGGCCGGTTTCCTGGTAGTACGCCTCCAGGCTCTTGGGCAGGTCCAGGTGCGCGACGAAGCGCACGTTGGGTTTGTCGATGCCCATGCCAAAGGCGATGGTGGCGACCATGATCAGCCCTTCCTCGTTGAGGAAGCGCTTCTGGTGGAAGCCGCGCAGGTCGTTGGACAGCCCGGCGTGGTACGGCAGCGCCGGGAAGCCCTGGTTGGAGAGGAACTCGGCGACCTCCTCGACCTTCTTGCGCG
The DNA here is from genome assembly GCF_054720805.1 of Pseudomonas sp. MT3. NCBI lineage: Bacteria > Pseudomonadati > Pseudomonadota > Gammaproteobacteria > Pseudomonadales > Pseudomonadaceae > Pseudomonas > Pseudomonas sp. MT3. The sequence continues at coordinate 22,739 of NZ_JBTVPY010000009.1, read as the reverse complement.
ACATGCAGTAGACGATGCCCGCGTCGCCGCGCCGCTCGGCGAGGAAGCCCAGCAACTGCTTGCGCGGCTGCTCCTTGGGCACGATGCGGTAGAAGATGTTCGGCCGGTCGAAGCTGGAGAGGAACTGCTCGGCGTCCTGCAGGTGCAGGCGCTGGATCATCTCCTCGCGGGTGCGCATGTCCGCCGTGGCGGTCAGGGCGATGCGCGGCACGTGCGGGAACAGCTCGGCGAGCTGGCCCAGTTGCAGGTATTCGGGACGGAAATCATGGCCCCATTGCGATACGCAATGCGCTTCGTCGATGGCGAACAGGCCGATCTGCAAACGCTGCAGGAAAGCCAGCATGCGCGGCTGCACCAGGCGTTCCGGGGCCAGATAGAGCAGCTTGATCTCGCCGCGCTGCAGGCGGTCGGCGATCTCGCGCTGGGCCTCGGGGCTCAGCGAGGAGTTCAGCGCCGCCACCGGCACGCCCAGTTCGTCCAGCGTGGCGACCTGGTCTTCCATCAGTGCGATCAGCGGCGAGACCACCACCGTCAGCCCCTCGCGCAGCAGCGCCGGGACCTGGAAGCACAGCGACTTGCCGCCGCCGGTGGGCATCAGCACCAGCGCATCGCCGCCGCCGGCCACGCGCTCGATGATCCGCGCCTGATTGCCGCGGAAGGCGTCGTAACCGAAAACGTCTTTGAGGATGCGCTGGGCCTGATCGAGCATGGGGGACTCCAAATGAAGCCGCGCATTATACGCAAGCCACCCGCCCGCGCCCGGCACCTTGTCCGGGAAACTGCGGAAAAATCCGTCACATGCGTCCGAACCCCGCGTCAGTACGGGCCGCGCGGGCATTTGGCTTTTGCCGAGGGGCCCCGGAACGACTACAATCTGGGGCCGATCACCTCCGAGGTAGTACCCGATGTCCTTCGCCGACCAACTGTCCCGCCTGCAAGCCTTTCTCGATGCCGATGACCTGCACGAGGAAGCCTTGGATTACGTGGCGGCACACGGCTACCTGACCGCCCTGGCGATCTGCCCGGAGGAAGTGCCGGAGCGCGAGTGGATCGATGCCCTGTTCGCCGAGCCGCCGCACTACCGCAGCGACGAGGAGCGCAGCGAGATCGAAGGCACCCTGGTCCAGCTCAAGGCACACGTCACCCGCCTGCTGGCCAGCGACGAAGAGCTGGAACTGCCGTGCGAACCCTACCTGGGCGCCGAGCCGGACGACTCCGACATCCGCGGCTGGTGCATTGGCTTCATGGAAGGCGTATTCCTGCGCGAGGCCATCTGGTTCGAACAGGCCGAGGAAGAAGTCAGCGAGCTGCTGCTGCCGATCATGGTCGGTTCCGGACTGTTCGACGAACAGCCCGAGTTCGACGAAATCGCCCGTGATCGCCAACTGGTGGACGATATGGTCGCGCAGATCCCCGAGCTGCTGACCAACCTGTTCCTGCTGTGCCAGGCCCCGGAAGAAAAGCCGGCCCTGCTCAAGCCCCGCACTCACTGATCCGCCACCGGAGCTGCGCCGCGCGGCTCCGGACTCGTTTCGCGCCAGTCGATGCCTCGAGAAATCCGCCAGAGCCGCCACGCCTGGGTTCGCTACTGCCTGCTCGGCGTGGGCTGGCTCAGCGTGACGCTGGGCGTGATCGGCATCTTCCTGCCGGTCCTGCCCACCACGCCCTTCCTCCTGCTCGCCGCCGCCTGCTTCATGCGCAGCTCCCAGCGCTTCTACGACTGGCTGGTGAACCACCCGAAGCTCGGCCCGTGGATTCGCGACTACCTGGACGGCGAAGGCATCCCGCTCAAGGGCAAGGTTTACGCCATCGGCCTGATGTGGTGCAGCATCCTGATCTCCGGTTTCCTGGTGCAGCGCCCCTGGGCCTGGGCCTTCATGCTGACCAGCGCAACCTTGGTGAGCATTTATCTGATCCGCACCAAGACCCGGCGCCTAGACTGATCGCGGAGTCAGCGGCGGCACCTGGCCGCCCTCCTCCGGCACTGGCGCCGCCACCACCGGCCCCACCGCATCCACGGTGAAGCCGAAGGTGTTCACCCCGCCTTCGCTGCGCACGAATACCGAGCCGCCGTGCATGCTCGCCACCGCCTTGACGATGGACAGCCCCAGCCCGTGGCTGGTCTGGCTGTTGGCGCGGGCCAGATCGGCGCGGTAGAAGCGCTCGAACAGCCGCGCACGCTGCTCGGCGTTGATCGGCTCGCCGGGGTTGCTGACTTCCACCAGCGCGGCGCCGCGCTCGCCGCTCAGGCGCACCTCGATGCGACCGCCTGGCGCGGTGTGCTGGGCGGCGTTGTACAGCAGGTTGGTCACCGCTCGCTGGAACAGCGCCCGCTCGACACAGGCACGGGCATCGCCACGAAGGTTCACCTGAACGCCCTGCTCGTCGAAGATCACCTCGAGGAAATCCACAGTCGTCGCCACTTCGGCCGCCAGCGAGGTTTCCACCCGCTCGGCCGCCAGCCCGCCCTGATCGACGCGGGCGAGGAACAGCATGTCGTTGACGATGGCGCGCAGGCGTTCCAGCTCTTCCAGGTTGGACTGCAGCACCTCTTCGTAATCCTGCGCGCTGCGCTCGCGGGACAACGCCACCTGGCTCTGGCCGATCAGGTTGGCCAGCGGCGTGCGCAGTTCGTGGGCGACATCGGCGTTGAACGACTCCAGGCGCAGGTAGGCCTGCTCCAGCCGATCCAGCGCCTCGTTGAAGGCGCCGGCCAGCGCTGACAGTTCCGTCGGCAAGCCTTCCAGGCGCAGGCGCTGGGACAGCTGCTTCGGGCTGATCTGCCGCGCCTCGGCGGAGAGATCGCGTACCGGCCGCAGGCCCACCCGGGCGATCCAGTGCCCGCACAGCGTCGCCAGGGCGATGCCCAGCGCGGACAGCACGAACAGGGTGATCAGCGTGGCGTGACGGGCATGCTGGAAGGCCACGCTGTCAATCGCCGCGAGCAGCACCAGCGCCGGGCGCGAGCCGCTGGCCGGCAGCACGCCGACGCGGGCGCTGAGCCGCGAATCATGATCGGGCAGTTCCAGTTCGGCGTAGCCGTTGCCGCTGCCGAGCATCCGCCGTACCGCGTCGTTGGGCTGGCCATAGCGGAAGCGCGAGTCGTCGCTGTCGATCCAGAAGCGGATCAGCTGGTACTCCTGGCTCAGGGTGTTGAGCTTGAGCTGCATGTGCGGCCAGCGTTCGGCCAGGTCGGGCTTGTCGAGCATGCGTGCGACCATGTTGAAGCGGGTGTCCAGCTCCGAGCGCTGCAGGCGCTCGATCTGCCCGTCCAGCACGCAGTAGAGGGCCGAGCCGATCAGCAGGAAGATACCCAGCGCGGCGCCGGCGAACATGCCGGCCAGACGGGTCGACAGCGACAGGCCCTTCACGCCTCGCGCTCCTGGGCCGTGCGGCTTTCCAGCACGTAGCCCATGCCCCGGATGGTATGCAGCAGCTTAGTGTCGAAGGGCCCGTCGAGCTTGGCGCGCAGACGCTTGATGGCGACCTCCACGACGTTGGTGTCGGTGTCGAAATTGATGTCCCAGACCAGCTCGGCGATGGCCGTCTTGGAGAGGATTTCGCCACTGCGCTGGGCCAGCACGCAGAGCAGCGAATACTCCTTGGCGGTCAGTTCCAGGCGCGTGCCGCCACGCTGCACGCGGCGGCTGACCAGATCGATGGCGAGGTCGGCGATGCGCATCTGTGTGGCGCTTTCCAGGTGTGCGCCACGGCGGGTCAGGGCTTGCAGGCGCGCCACCAGTTCGAGGAAGGAGAACGGCTTGATCAGGTAATCGTCGGCGCCCTCGCGCAGGCCGCGCACGCGGTCTTCCACACGCTCGCGGGCGGTGAGCATGATCACCGGCGTCTGCCGCTGTTCACGCAGGGCGCGCAGCACGCCGTAGCCGTCGATGCCGGGGAGCATCACGTCGAGGACGATGACGTCGTATTCGCCATTGAGCGCCAGGTGCCGGCCGTCGATGCCGTTGCTGGCGACGTCCACGGTGAAGCCCTGCTCGCTCAACCCGCGCTGCAGGTAGTCGGCGGTCTTGCTCTCGTCTTCGACAATCAGTACGCGCATGCCAGCCCTCCGTTCGTGACGCCCGCAGTCCGGCATGCTACCCAGCCACTCCTCATACCGCACCTCCCAGCGCGGCCGGTGCCGGTTGCTGGCGATGGAACAGCCGGTCCAGCGCCAGGTACACCACCGGCGTGCTGAACAGGGTCAGCGCCTGGCTGAAGAGCAGCCCGCCGACCACCGCCACACCCAGCGGCTGGCGCAGTTCCGAGCCGGTACCGAAGCCGATCATCAGCGGGATCGCCCCCAGCAGCGCGGCCAGCGTGGTCATCATGATCGGCCGGAAGCGCGCCAGGCACGCCTCGCGGATCGCGTCGTAGGGCGACAGCCCACGCTGGCGTTGCGCGGCCAGGGCGAAGTCGACCATCAGGATGCCGTTCTTCTTGACGATGCCGATCAGCAGCACCAGGCCGATCAGCGCCATCACCGAGAACTCCAGGCCCCAGCCCCAGAGCAGGAACACCGCGCCGATGCCGGCCGAGGGCAAGGTGGAAAGAATGGTCAGCGGGTGCACGAAGCTCTCGTAGAGCACGCCCAGGATCACGTAGACCGCAAACAGCGCCGCGAGGATCAACAGCGGCTGGCTGGCCAGCGAACTCTGGAAGGCCGCCGCGGCGCCCTGGAATTCGCCGCTGATGCTCGACGGCATGCCGATCTCCGCCTGCGCCCGCTGCACCAGGCTGACCGCATCGCCCAGGGCCACGCCCGGCGACAGGTTGAAGGACAGCGTGACGGCCGGGAACATGCCGTTGTGGTTGATCTGCAGCGGCCCGGACTTGGCCGGTGTGACCCGCGCCAGCGCAGCCAACGGCACCATCTCGCCGGTCAGCGGCGAACGCAGGTGGAACCAGGCCAGGCTTTCCGCGCGGCCGCGCTGGCGCGAATCCAGTTCGAGGATGACCTTGTACTGGTTGACCTCGGTCTGGAATTCGCCGACCTGGCGCTGGCCGAAGGCGTCATAGAGGGTCTGGCTGACGTCCTCGGCGGACAGCCCGAAGCGCGCCGCCGCCACCCGGTCGATCGCAAGCGAGGTGACGCTGGCGCCCATCTGCAGATCGTTGGACACATCCTGCAGGCCGCCCTCCTCCTTCAGCCGCTGGGTCAGGCGATCCGCCCACTGCGCCAGCGCCGCGCTGTCGTTGCTGCGCAGGGCGTACTGGTACTGGGTGCGCACCGGCCCGGTGGCGAGGTTGATGTCCTGCGCCGAACGCAGGTAGAGGACGATGCCCGGCACCTTGGCCAGCTTGGGGCGGATGCGGTTGATGAACTCGTCCACCGAGACGTCGCGGTCGCCACGGTCCTTGAGCACGATCCAGAAGCGTCCGTTGGCCAGGCTCTGGCTGCCGCCGGTGATGCCGATGGCGTGGTTGTAGCTCTGTACCGCCGGGTCGGCGGCAACGATGACGGCGAGCTGGTTGTGCTTCTCGGCCATGTCGGCATAGGAGATGTCCTCGGCGGCCTGGGTGGTGCCGAAGACGAAGGCGGTGTCCTGGGACGGGAAGAAGCCCTTGGGAATGCCGACGTAGCCGCCCACCGCGATGGCCACGCAGACCGCGAAGCCGGCGAGCACGCTGCGCTGGTGGTGCAGCGACCAGTCCAGCCCCTTGGCGTAGCGTGCCAGCAGCCAGCCGGCGATGCCTCCGTCGTCGTGCCCGTGCCCGCTTTTATGGTGATGGGGCGCCCCCATGAAGCGCGAGGCGAGCATCGGCGCGATGGTCAGCGAGGCCAGCACCGAAATCAGGATGGCCGCCGTGACGCTGACGGCGAACTCGCGGAACAGCCGCCCGACGATGCCGCCCATGAACAGCAGCGGGATGAACGCGGCGATCAGCGAGAAGCTGATGGAGACCACCGTGAAGCTGATCTCCGAGGCGCCGGCCAGCGCCGCCTGCACCCGGTCCTTGCCCTGCTCCAGGTGGCGGTGGATGTTCTCCACCACCACGATGGCGTCGTCGACGATGAAGCCCACGGCGATGATCAGCGCCACCAATGTCAGGTTGTTCAGGGTGAAGCCCAGCAGGTACATGGCCGCGAAGCTGGCGCTGAGCGACACCGCCAGCACGGTGGCGACGATCAGGGTGGCCGACAGCTGGCGCAGGAACAGCCCCATCACCAGCACCACCAACCCCATGGTCAACAGCAGGGTCAGCTCCACTTCATGCAGCGAGGCTCGAATGGTGCGGGTGCGATCGTTGAGCACTTCCACCTCGACGCCCGCCGGCAGCATTTCACGCAGGCGCGGCAGCTCGGCCTGGATGGCATCGGAGGTCTCGACGATGTTCGCGCCGGGCTGGCGCAGGATCACCAGCGCCACGCCGGGGCGGCCGTCCGGCCAGGCCTGCACGTAGTCGTCTTCCGGCGCCTTCACCACCTTCGCCAGATCGCGCAGGAACACCGGTGCCCCGGCGCGGTAGGCCACCACCAGGTCGCCATATTCATTGGGACTGAACAACTGGTCGTTGGCCGCCAGGGTGGACACGCGGCCGTCGCCGAACAGCGCGCCCTTGGCTTGGTTGATGCTCGCCGACTGCAGCGACTGGCGCAGGTCGGCCAGGGTCAGGCGGAACGCAGCCAGCTTCTCCGGCTGCGCCTGGATGCGGATCGCCGGGCGCTGCTGGCCGACCACGAAGATCTGCCCGACCCCGCTGATCTGGCTGAGCTGGCGTGACAGCAGCACTTCGGCAAGGTCACTGAGCTCGATCAGCGGCATCAGCTCGGAATTCACCCGGACGATCATGATCGGGCTGTCCGCCGGGTTGATCTTGCGCCAGGTCGGCAGGTTCGGCATGTCCGCCGGCAGGCGCCCGGCGGCGGCGTTGATCGCGGCGGTGACCTCCTGGGCGGCGACGTCGATGTTCTTTTCCAGGTCGAACTGCAGCGTCAGGGTGGTCGAGCCCAAAGCGCTGGTGGAGAGCATCTGGGTGATGCCGGGGATGGCGCTGAACTGCACTTCCAGCGGAGTCGCCACCGAAGACGCCATGGTTTCCGGGCTGCCGCCGGGCAGCAGCGCCTGCACCTGGATGGTGGGGAAATCCACCTGCGGCAGTGGCGCCACGCCAAGACGGAAGAACGCCAGCAGGCCGAGCAGCAGCGAGGCGATGGTCAGCAGGCAGGTGGCGATGGGGTGGCGCACGCACCAGCCGGACATGCCGGCGCGCACGCTCACGGCTCGCTCCGGCGGGCCAGGCTCTGCACGTCGCCCTGCACGTCCACGCGGGCGCCGGGGGTCAGGCGCGAGTGGCCGTCGAGCACCACTTCATCGTCCGCCGCGAGGCCTTCGACCAGGGTGCGGCCATCCACTTCCTGGACAATGCGCACCGGCACCTTCTGCGCCTTGCCGTCCTCGATACGAAACACGAAGGCGCCATCCAGACCACGGCGTACGGCACGGCTGTCCAGCACCAGACCGTTGCGCAGCACGCCGGACTGCAGGTCGATGGCGACGAACTGCCCCGGCCAGAGCTGGTCGTCCTTGTTGTCGAAGACCGCACGCACGCGGATGGTCCCGGTGCTGCTGGCGACCTGGTTGTCGATACTGCGCAGGTGGCCCTCGCCGAGCAGCTGGCCGCCGTCGCGGCTGCGCGCGATCACCGGGGAATCGCCCTTCATCAGCGGTTGCAGTTGCGGCAGGCTTTCCTGCGGCAGGGCGAAGACCACCGAGATCGGCGACATCTGGGTGACGGTGAACAGGCCGCTGCTGTCATTGGTGCGCAGCAGGTTGCCGACGTCGACGTTGCGGATGCCGACGCGGCCGGCGACCGGCGAGGTGATGCGGGTGTAGGACAGGCGCACGCGCTCGGCGTCGATGGTGGCCTGGTTGCCACGCAGGGTGGCGCGCAGGCGCGCTGCCTCGGCTTCGGTCTGCTCCAGGGTCTGGCGGGAAATCGATCCGCGCTGGCTCAGCGTCTGGTAGCGCGCCAGATCCTGCTCGACGATGCGCAGCTGCGCCTGATTGCTTTGCCTGGTCGCCTCGGCCTGCTCCAGCGCGGCGTTGATGGCGCGGTCGTCGATGGTCGCCAGCAGTTCGCCCTCCTTGACCATCTGCCCCTCTTCCACCAGCAACGCGGTGAGCTGGCCCTCGACCTGCGGGCGCACCAGCACGCTGTGCAGCGAGGTAACGGTGCCGACGCCGTCGAGGTTCTGCGTCAGGTCCTCGCGGGCCACGCGCGCCAGGGTCACCGGCACGCCGGCTGTCTGCGCCGCGGCCTGGGGCGCCTCGTGCCGGCCGGCAAAGCCCCAGAAGCCCGCTCCCAGCGCCGCCACTCCCAGCACTCCCGCCGCCAGCCAAACCCGCCGTTGCCCCTGCATCCCGCTCTCCTGCGTCTGGTTCGGCCACAGCGGCCGCATCCTGGGGTTATAAGCCAGAGCGCGGGACCGCACGCTGACCCTTAAATGACAATCCTGTCAGATTCGCCGGCAAGGCCTGTACGACGGGGCTTTTCGCCCAATGGCGATGCGCCAGCGCAAGTTTTCGAAGAGCGCCTAGACTCCACACATCCCACATGGAGCGCTGGCGATGCAGCCAACCGGAGGAGCCCTCAGGCTGTTCGCCAGCCCGCCGCGTCTGCGGGCCGGCGCGCTGCTGCTCGCGCTCCTCGCGCTGACCGCCGGCGCCACCTGGAACTTCGACGCCATCCTGAAGAATGCCGAGCAGCGCTACGGCAACCTGGGCACCGCGAAAACACGCATCGAGTCCTGGGGCCGGCTGATCGACGACAGCGAGAACCTCGACGAAGCCGCCAAGCTCAAGGCGGTCAACGCCTTCTTCAACGGCGCCCTGGTGTTCACCGACGACCGCACCGTCTGGCACCAGGAGGACTACTGGGCGACGCCCATCGAATCCCTCTACAAAGGCGCCGGCGACTGCGAGGACTACTCCATCGCCAAGTTCATCACCCTGCGCCGCCTCGGGGTCGCCAGCGACAAGCTGCGCATCACCTACGTCAAGGCACTGCAGCAGAACCAGGCGCACATGGTGCTCACCTACTACGCCTCCCCCACCGCCGAGCCGCTGGTGCTGGACAACCTGATCCCGCAGATCAGGCCAGCCTCCCAGCGCAAGGACCTCCTGCCCGTCTACGCCTTCAACGCCGAAGGGCTGTGGCTGCCCGGCCCCGGCGGCGGCAAGCGAACCGGCGACAGCAAGAAGCTGTCGCGCTGGCAGGACCTGTTGACCAAGATGCGCGCCGAGGGCCTGGACCTCGACGAGACGCGATAGGAGAACCCCGGCATGTCATTGCTCAAGCAACTGTTCCTGGCGATCTGCCTGTTCCTCGTGGTGGCCTTCGCCGGCAGCTTCGCCGCCAGCCTGGAAAGCTCCCGCGAACAGATGATCAGCCAGTTGCGCTCCCACGCCCAGGACGCCGCCACCGCGCTGGGGCTGTCGCTCACCCCGCACGTGGACGACCCGGCGATGATCGAGCTGATGGTCAGCTCGATCTTCGACTCCGGCTACTTCGCCACCATCCGCGTGGTCAGCATTCCCGACGGCAAGGTCGTCGTCGAGCGCGACACCAGCACCCGCTCCGACCAGGTGCCACGCTGGTTCGCCCGGCTGGTGAACCTCAAGGCCCAGGGTGGCGACGCGCTGATCATGCGCGGCTGGGAGCAGGCCGCGCGGGTCGAGGTGGTCAGCCATCCGCAGTTCGCCCTGGCCAAGCTGTGGGACGGCGCGCTGGGCAGCCTGGCCTGGCTGCTGCTGTGCGGGTTGATCAGCGCCATCCTCGGCGGCTGGCTGCTGCGCACCCAGTTGAAGCCGCTGGACCAGATGGTGCAGCAGGCCCAGGCCATCACCCGCCGCGAATTCCTCACCCTGCCCAGGGAGCCGCGCACACCCGAACTCAAGCGCGTGGTGCAGGCGATGAACCAGATGGTGGACAAGCTCAAGGCACTGTTCGCCGAGGAAGCCTCGCGCAGCGAGAAGCTGCGCGAAGAGGCCTACCAGGACAGCCTCTCGGGCCTGGCCAACCGCCGCCTGTTCGACGCGCGGCTGGACGCGCAACTGTCCCCCAGCGAACAGAACGCCGCCGGCTACCTGCTGCTGCTGCGCCTGAACGACCTGGCCGGGCTCAACCAGCGCCTGGGCGGGCAGCGCACCGACGCGCTGATCCGCGACGTCGCCGAGCTGCTGGAGCGCGAGCGCGAACAGCACGGCACCCCGGACTGGCTGGCGGCGCGCAGCCGTGGCGGCGAGTTCACCCTGCTCGCCCCAGGCGTCGACAGCGCCAGTGCCGAGCAATTGGCCGATGAACTCAGCGCCGCCCTGGAAAACCTGCGCGGCACCGGCGCCAGCGACTGCACACCGGTGGCCCACCTGGGCCTGTCGGCCTTCCGTCCCGGCGAATCGTCGGCCAGCGTCCTCTCCCGCGCCGACCAGGCACTGGCCCAGTCGCAGTCCTCGCCGGGCCGTCCCTGGCAGCGCCTGGACAGCTCCGGCAGCCAACCGGTGCAGGACTCCCGCGCCTGGCGCGAGTGGCTCGACGATGCCTTGCAGAAGGGCAAGTTGCAGCTGTGGTTCCAGCCCGTGCGCGCCTGCGCCGAGAACGGCGAGTTGCTGCACCAGAAAGTCCTCGCGCGGCTGCTCGATCCCAAGGGAGAAGCCGTCGCGGCCGGGCAGTTCCTGCCGTGGATCGAACGCTTCGGCTGGTCCGCGCGCTTCGACCTGGCCATGCTCGAACACGCCCTCGCCCATCTCGCCCAGCAACCGGCGCCGCTGGCGCTGTCGCTGTCAGCGGAAACCGTGCGCAGCGCCGAGCCGCTGCGCGAGCTGTTCGAGATCCTCCGCGCCCACCCGCAGGAGGCTCAATTGATGACCCTGGAAGTGGACGAACGCTACCTGCCGCCGCCGGCGGAGCTGGAGAAGCTGGCCCAGTCGGTGCAGGACGTCGGCGCCAAGCTGGGCCTGCAGCACTTCGGCGGGCGCTTCAGCCTGATCGGCAACCTCACCCGCCTCGGCCTTGCATACCTGAAGATCGACGGCAGCTACATCCGCGCCATCGACCAGGACAATGACAAGCGCCTGTTCATCGAGGCGGTCTTCCGCGCGGCCAACAGCATCGACCTGCCGCTGATTGCCGAGATGGTGGAGAGCGAGGGTGAATTGAAGGTATTGCGGGAAATGGGGATCGCCGGGGCGATGGGCCGGCTGGTCGGGGCGCCGAAGCCGTCGCAGAAGAACGGCTAGATCGCGCGACCTTGTAGGAGCGAGCTTGCTCGCGAACAGGCCCCGTTGCGAAATCCATTTCGCAAGCAAGCTCGGTCCTACACAAATAAATCTGCACCACGCTCCGGACCGCCCCGTTCAACGACGGATTTTCTCGCCCCAAGCGAAAAACCGGACGTCTCAGTCCTTCTTGCCCTTCTTCGCACTGGCGTACGCCGCCTCCAGCGCGTCGTTGATGGTCTTGAGCACCTTCACCCGCGCATAGCGCTTGTCGTTGGCCTCCACCAGCGTCCAGGGCGCGATCTCGGTGCTGGTGCGGTCGACCATGTCGCCCACCGCATCCACATAGAGGTCCCACTTGTCGCGGTTGCGCCAGTCTTCCTCGGTGATCTTGAAGCGCTTGAACGGAATCGACTCGCGTTCCTTGAAGCGTTCCAACTGGGTGTCCTGGTCGATGGACAGCCAGAACTTCACCACCACGATGCCGAACTCGACCAGTTGCTCCTCGAAGTCGTTGATCTCCGCATAGGCGCGCAGCCAGTCGGCCTCCGAGGCGAAGCCCTCGACCCGCTCCACCAGCACCCGGCCATACCAGGAGCGGTCGAAGATGGTGAACTGCCGGCGCGCCGGCATGTGCCGCCAGAAGCGCCACAGGTAGGGCTGGGCGCGCTCCTCCTCGGTGGGCGCGGCGATCGGCACGATGTGGTACTGGCGCGGGTCCAGCGCATCGGTCACGCGACGGATGGCTCCCCCCTTGCCGGCGGCGTCGTTGCCCTCGAACACGGCGATCAGCGAATGACTGCGGAAGCGCTTGTCGCGCATCAGCGTAGCCAGGCGCGCCTGCTCCTTGGCCATTTGCTCCTTGTACTGATCCTTGTCCAGTTTCAGGGTCAGGTCGAGCGCGCCGAGCAACCCCTTGTTGTCCAGGCTGGACACCAGCGGCGCGGCGTGGGGTTGCGGCGTGGGGCGGTCCTTGAGCTTGAGCGCGGCCTGCAGGCCTTCGAGGAGGGTACGGCCCACCGTCAGGCTGCGGTAGCGCTCGTCGGCGCCCTCGACCACGTACCAGGGCGCATAGTCACGGCTGGTGCGGCGCAGCACGCGCTCGCCATAGCGCACGAACTTGTCGTAGACCTCGCTCTGCTTCCAGTCCAGGTCGCTGAGCTGCCAGCTGCGGGTCGGGTCGTTCTCCAGCGCCTTGAGGCGCTCCTTGAGCTGCTTCTTGGACAGGTGGAACCAGAACTTGAAGATCAGTGCGCCTTCGTCGGAGTACATGCGCTCGAAGCGTTCGGCGTCGCCGATCAGCCCATCCAGCTGGCTGTCCTTGACCTCGCCCATCACCCGCGCATAGAGCATCTGGCTGTACCAGTTGCCAAAGAAGATACCGATACGCCCCTTGGGCGGCAGCTTGCGCCAGAAGCGCCACTGCGGCGGACGGGAGAGTTCCTCGTCGGTGGGCAGGAGGAAACTTTCCACCTGGATCAGGCGCGGATCCATCCATTCGTTGAGCAGCTTCACCGTCTCGCCCTTGCCGGCGCCCTCGATGCCATTGATCAGGATGATCACCGGGAAGCGCGCCTGCTGCTTGAGCTCGTACTGCGCCTCGAGCAACGCCTCACGCAGGACGGCGACCTCCTTCTCGTAGGTTTCCTTGTCAATGGAATGGCCGATCTCGGCGGATTCGAACATGCACCTCTCCTTGTTTCCGAATGCTGTAAAAGGTAGCGGAAGTGACGGGCGGGCTGCTGACATTTCGTCTTGGCCGCGACGACGTCCGCGGGGTTGCGGGGGGCGCCAGGGAAAGACCTGCGCTCCGGCGCGGCAACACGGCGCACATCGAAACATCGGCAACCCCTGAGGCCGACACGGCGGATCGGCTAAACTGCCGCCTTTGCTTTCACCACGACCGACGCATGCCTCTTTCCCATCCCAAAGCCCACAGCGCCCAGATCGACTGGGACGAAAACGGCCAACCCACTTCCCGCGCCTATGGCGACGTGTACTTCTCCCGCGCTTCCGGCATCGATGAAACACGCCATGTGTTCCTTGACGGCAACCGTCTGGCGCAACGGCTGAGCGAGCTGCCCGCCGACGGCCGGCTGTGCATCGGCGAGACCGGCTTCGGCACCGGGCTGAACTTCCTTTGCGCCTGGCAACAGTTCGAAGCCCTGGCGCCCCGGGAAGCACGGCTGCAGTTCGTCAGCACCGAGAAATTCCCGGTCGCGCCGGACGACCTGCGCCGCGCCCTGGCCCTCTGGCCGGAACTGGCGCCCTGGTCGGAACAACTGCTGGCCCAGTACGTAGCGGTCAACCCCGGCTTCCAGCGCTTCGTCTTCGCCGACGGCCGCGTGGTGCTGACCCTGCTGGTGGGCGATGTGCTGGACACCCTGCCGGAGCTGGATGCACGGATCGACGCCTGGTTCCTCGACGGCTTTTCGCCGGCGAAGAACCCGGAGATGTGGACCGACGCCCTGTTCGCCCAGCTCGCCCGGCTTTCGGCGCCGAACGCGACCCTGGCCACCTTCACCAGTGCCGGATTCGTCCGGCGCGGCCTCATCGCCGCCGGCTTCGCTATGCAGCGCGTGAAGGGGTTCGGGCAGAAGCGCGAGATGCTGGTGGGCGATTTCGCCGGCGAAAACAGCGCACCCGCCAAACCCTGGTACGCCCGCCCCGCCCGCCCGAACGGCCCGCGCGCGGCACTGGTGATCGGCGGCGGCATGGCCGGTTGTGCCAGCGCCGCCAGCCTGGCCGCGCGCGGCTGGCAAGTGACGCTGATCGAGCGCCACGCCGGCCTGGCCGAGGAAGCCTCCGGCAATCCACAGGGCGTGCTCTACCTCAAGCTGTCGGCCCACGGTACCGCGCTGTCGCGCCTGGTGGTCAGCGGCTTCGGGCATACCCGCCGGCTGATCGAGCGCCTGCAGAACGGCGCGGACTGGTCGGCCTGCGGCGTGCTGCAGTTGGGCTTCGACGACGCCGAGGCGCAACGCCAGGCGCAATTGGCCGAGGCCTTCCCGGATTCGCTGCTGCGTCTGCTGGATCACACCGAAGCCGAGCGCATCGCCGGTGTCGGCCTGCCCGCCGGCGGCCTGTTCTTCCCCGAAGGCGGCTGGGTGCATCCACCGGCGCTGTGCCGGCACCTGGCGCAGCATCCGAACATTCGCGTGCTGACCGGCGAGGAAGTCCGCCTGCAACACGAAGCCGATGGCTGGAGTGCCTGGAGCGGCGAGGAAAAGCTGACCAGCGCGCCCATCGCCATCCTCGCCACCGCCGCCGAAGTACGGCATTTCGCCGGCGCCGAGACGCTGCCGATGAAGCGTATCCGCGGACAGATCACCCGCGTTCCGGCCACCGCCGAGAGCGTCGCGCTGAGCACCGTGGTCTGCGCCGAAGGCTACGTCGCGCCGCTCCGCCACGGCGAACACACCCTGGGCGCCAGCTTCGAGTTCAAGCGCAATGACACCGAGCCCTCGCTGGAAGAACACCTGGGCAACCTCGACCTGCTGGCGGAAATATCCACAGACCTGAGCGAACGCCTGCACATCGCCCACCTCGATCCGGCAACCCTGCAAGGCCGCGCGGCCTTCCGCTGCACCACGCCGGACTACCTGCCGCTGGTGGGCCCGCTGGCCGACCGCGACGCCTTCGCGGCGGCCTACGCGGTGCTCGGCAAGGACGCCCGGCAGGTGCCGGAAACACCCTGCCCCTGGCTGAACGGCCTGTACCTGAACAGCGCCCACGGCTCGCGCGGGCTGGTCACCGCGCCGCTGTCCGGCGAGCTGCTGGCAGCCTGGCTGGACGACGAACCGCTGCCGCTGCCGCGCGCCGTGGCCGAGGCCTGCCACCCCAATCGTTTCTTCCTGCGCGACGTCGTGCGCGGGCAGAAGACGTCCTGATCACCGCGCGGCCGGATGGGCCGCGCCACCTCTCCAGAGCGGACCACCGACATGGATGCATTACTGCTGGAATCCTCGGTCATCGGCCTGATCCTCGGCCTGTTGCTGGGCCTCACCGGCGCCGGCGGCTCGCTGGTGGCGCTGCCGCTGCTGCTCAGCCTGCACCTGCCGCTGCACGACGCCATCGGCGTCAGCCTCGGCGCGGTGGCACTGTCGGCGGCGATCGGCGCAGTGCCCCGTGCGCGCCAGGGACAGGTGGCCTGGCGGCCGCTGCTCTGGCTGGTCATCACCGGCTGGCCGGGCAACGCCATCGGCCAGTGGCTGGGGCAGTTCGTGCCCGAAGCCTGGCTGATCGTCGGTTTCTGCCTGCTGGTGCTGTGGTCGGCCTGGCGTATGTGGCAGGGCTCGCGCCAGGAGCGTGCAGGCCCCCAGGCGATGCGCAACGGCCCGCTGCTGGGCGTGGGGCTGGCGGTGGGCCTGCTTTCCGGCCTGATGGGCGTGGGTGGCGGCTTCCTGATCGTACCGGGATTGCTGTGGTTCACCCCGCTGTCGATGCTGGCGGCGACGGCGACCTCGATGGCGGTGATCGCGCTGGTGTCCGGCGGCGGCTTCCTGCTCTACCTGAGCCATGCCCAGCCGCCCCTGCCGCTGCTGGCCTGCCTCGCGACGGGCGGCGCACTCGGGGTGCTGGCCGGCAACCGCCTGGCCGTGCGCCTGGGAGGCGCGACGCTGCAGCGTCTGTTCGCCCTGATGCTGGTGGCGGTCAGCCTGTCGCTGGCCGCGCAGAAGCTGCTGGCGTCCTAGGACGCTTCCTCTTCCGCGCCTGTCGCATCCGGCGTCTCGAACAACTCGGCGGCGCGCAGCAGCCCCGCGAGAATCGCGTGCTGCTCCCACTCCGGCAGTCCGGCGAAACGCTCCAGAGCGTGCTCGGGCAGCAGCTCCGGCCCATCGCGCAGCGCCTCATGCCCCGCGGCGTCCAGACTCAGCCAGTGTCTGCGGCGGTCATCGGAGTCACGCCGGCGCGTCAGCAGCCGCTGGCTTTCCAGGCGCGTCAGCACGCTCGACAGCGATGACTGGGAGAGCGCGACGTGCCCAGCCAACTGACCAGCGGTAATTTCCCCCTCCAGCTCCACCACCTGCAGGATCAGCAGTTGCAGCGGCGTCAGTTCGCCATCGCGCCCCAGGCTCTTGGAGTGCACGTCGGCCGCCTGCTGCAGGCGGCGCAACGCCTGCAGCATCGACAGGGCGTGGGCGTTACGCATCGAAGATTTGCTATCGGCCATCATCGTTCACCTGCGCCTTCGGACTTTCCTCAATGAAATCAAATAGAACTCTCATCCATTCGAGCGGTCCTCCCCTATGGCCCCCTTGAGGGACCACCCACTCATCCCCAACGGAGAACCGGTAAGGACATGTGCGGAATAGCAGGAGAACTTCGCTTCGATAACCAGGCCGCCGATCTCGCAGCGGTCGAACGCATCACCCACCACCTCGCCCCACGGGGCCCCGATGCCTGGGGCTTCCACAGCGAAGGGCCACTGGCCCTCGGGCACCGGCGCCTGAAAATCATGGACCTGGCCGAAGCCTCCGGCCAGCCGATGATCGATCCGACGCTGGGCCTGTCGCTGGTGTTCAACGGCGCAATCTACAACTACCCCGAACTACGCGGTGAACTTGAAGCCCTCGGCTACCACTTTTTTTCCGGTGGCGATACCGAAGTACTTCTAAAGGGATACCACGCTTGGGGTGAACAACTATTGCCACGTCTCAATGGCATGTTTGCCTTCGCCATCTGGGAACGCGACAAACGGCGCCTGTTCATCGCCCGCGACCGTCTCGGCATCAAGCCGCTGTACCTGTCGCGCACCGGCAAGCGCCTGCGCTTCGCCTCCAGCCTGCCGGCGCTGCTCAAGGGCGGTGACATCGACCCGGCGCTGGACCCGGTGGCGCTCAACCACTACCTCAACTTCCACGCCGTGGTCCCCGCGCCGCGCACCCTGCTGGCCGAGGTGCAGAAACTGCCGCCGGCCACCTGGATGAGCATCGACGCCCAGGGCCACACCGAGCGCCAGCGCTGGTGGAACCTGGGCTACGGCCCGTTGCCCGATGAACGGGAACTGACCCTGGACGACTGGGAAGAACGCCTGCTGGACAGCCTGCGCGACGCCGTCAGCGTGCGCCAGCGCGCCGCCCGCGAAGTGGGCGTGCTGCTCTCTGGCGGGGTCGATTCCAGTCTGCTGGTCGGCCTACTGCACGAGGCGGGCGTGGACGATCTGCTGACCTTCTCCATCGGCTTCGAGGATGCCGGCGGCGAGCGCGGCGACGAGTTCCAGTACTCCGACCTGATCGCCCAGCGCTATGGCACCCGCCACCATCAGTTGCGCATCGCCGAGAAGGAAGTCATCGAGCAGCTGCCGGCCGCCTTCCAGGCCATGAGCGAGCCGATGGTCAGCCATGACTGCATTGCCTTCTACCTGCTCTCCCGCGAGGTGTCGAAGCACTGCAAGGTGGTGCAGAGCGGCCAGGGCGCCGACGAGCTGTTCGCCGGCTACCACTGGTATCCCAAGGTGGCCGGCGCGAAGGACCCGCTGCAGGCGTACCGCACGGCCTTCTTCGACCGTAGCCACGGCGAGTACCTGGACACCGTGCGCGAAGCGTTGCAGGTGGAGGACGTGGCCGGCGAGTTCGTTCGCGAGCACTTCGCCCAGCCCGGCGCGATCGATCCGGTGGACAAGGCTCTGCGCCTGGACAGCACCATCATGCTGGTCGACGACCCGGTCAAACGGGTCGACAACATGACCATGGCCTGGGGCCTGGAAGCCCGCGTGCCGTTCCTCGACTACCGGGTGGCGGAGCTCTCGGCGCGCATCCCGTCGCGCTTCAAGCTCGGCGACGGTGGCAAGCAGGTGCTCAAGGCCGCCGCGCGCAAGGTCATCCCCAGCGAGGTGATCGACCGCCCCAAGGGCTACTTCCCGGTGCCCGGCCTGAAGCACCTGCAGGGCAACACCCGCGCCTGGGTCAGCGAACTGTTGCTGGATCCGAGCCAGGATCGCGGCCTGTTCGAGACGGCGATGTTCGACCGTCTGCTCAGCAACCCGTCGACCGACCTCACGCCGCTGCGGGGCTCCAAGCTCTGGCAGTTGGCCGCGCTCAATCTCTGGCTGACCGAACACGGTTTGTGAAGCCCAGGACGAATGCTTTTCAGGGAGTCCACCATGAAGACCCATTTTAACCTGCCTCACCCCCACAACCAGCGCCTGCTACGAGGCCAGACGCCCACCTACGAACGTCTCCAGGCACGCTTCGCCGGCGATCACACGCAACAACGCCACGAAGGCCCGCTGATCCTGCAATGCGGCTGGGGCCGTCTGCTGATCGGCCATACCTTCGCCACCGCCGAGCAACTGGCCAACGAACTGCTCAACGAACGCCCCGGCGAGCGTGACATCGCCCTCTACGTCGCCGCGCCGCAGCAAGTGCTGACGCAGGCGCCGCAACAGCTGTTCCTCGATCCTTCCGACGCCTTGCGCCTGTGGTTCACCGACTACCGCCCGGCGCGCCGGCCGTTCCGCGGCTTCCGCATCCGCCGGGTGCACAGCGACGAGGACTGGGCGGCGATCAACCGCCTGTACCTGGCGCGCGGCATGCTCCCGGTGGATGCCGCCCAGGTCACCCCGCGCCACCAGGGCGGGCCGGCCTACTGGCTGGCCGAAGACGACGAGACCGGCACGGTGATCGGCACCGTCATGGGCATCAACCACGCCAAGGCCTTCCGCGACCCGGAAGGCGGCTCCAGCCTCTGGTGCCTGGCGGTGGACCCGCAGTCCAGCCGCCCCGGCGTGGGCGAGGCCCTGGTGCGCCACCTGATCGAGCACTTCATGAGCCGGGGTCTTGCCTACCTCGACCTGTCGGTGCTGCACAGCAACCAGCAGGCCAAGTCGCTCTACCGCAAGCTGCGCTTCCGCGAGCTGCCGACCTTCGCCATCAAATGCAAGAACGGCATCAACCAGTCGCTGTTCCTCGGCCCAGGCCCCGAGGAGGACCTGAACCCCTACGCCAGGATCATCGTCGACGAGGCCCATCGGCGCGGCATCGACGTGCAGGTGCAGGACGCCGACGCCGGGCTGTTCATCCTCACTCAGGGCGGCCGGCGCATCCGCTGCCGCGAATCGCTGTGCGACCTGACCAGCGCGGTGAGCATGAGCCTGTGCCAGGACAAGACCCTCACCCACCGCACCCTCGACCGCGTCGGCCTGCGCCAGCCGCAACAGCGCCTGGCGGGCAACGTCAAGGACAACGCCCAGTTCCTTGCCGAACACGGCTCGCTGGTGGTCAAGCCGGTGGACGGCGAGCAGGGACAAGGGGTCGCCGTGGACCTGCGCAGCGCCGGCGAAGTGGAAAGCGCTATCGCCCAGGCCAGGCAGTTCGACACCCGCGTGATCCTGGAGAGCTACCACGCGGGCCAGGACCTGCGCGTCGTGGTGATCGGCTATGAAGTGGTGGCCGCCGCGATCCGCCGCCCCGCCGAGGTCATCGGCGATGGCCGGCACAGCATCCGCCGGCTGATCGAGGCGCAGAGCCGGCGACGGCAGGCCGCCACCGGGGGCGAAAGCCGCATCCCGCTGGACAAGGAGACCGAACGCACCCTGGCCGCCGCCGGCTTCGGCTACGACGACGTGCTGCCCAGCGGCCAGCGCCTGGCCGTGCGCCGCACCGCCAACCTGCACACCGGGGGCACCCTGGAGGACGTCACCGAGCGGCTGCATCCGAAACTGGCCGACGCCGCGATCCGCGCGGCGCGTGCGCTGGAGATCCCGGTCACCGGCCTCGACCTGCTGGTGCGCGACGCCGACCAGCCGGACTACGTGATCATCGAAGCCAACGAGCGGCCGGGGCTGGCCAACCATGAGCCGCAGCCCACCGCGGAGCGCTTCGTCGACCTGCTGTTCCCGCTGAGCCGCGAACTGCTCAACCGCGAATCCCATCCCGGCACGGAGGCTTCGGCATGAGTCCATTGCCACAACCCGACCTGAACTACCTGCAGCGCGTGCTGCTGGAAATGCTCGCCATCCCCAGTCCCACCGGCTTCACCGACACCATCGTGCGCTACGTCGCCGAACGGCTGGAGGAGATCGGCGTGCCCTTCGAAATGACCCGCCGCGGAACCATCCGCGCGACGCTCGCGGGCCGGCGCAACAGCCCGGACCGCGCAGTCTCGGCGCACCTGGACACCATCGGCGCCATCGTCCGCGAGATCAAGCCCAACGGCCGCCTGGCGCTGGCGCCGGTGGGCTGCTGGTCGAGCCGCTTCGCCGAGGGCAGCCGGGTCACGGTGTTCTGCGAGAACGGCGTACTACGCGGCAGCGTGCTGCCGCTGCTGGCCTCCGGGCACGCGTTCAACACGGCGGTGGACAGCCTGCCGATCAGTTGGGACCACGTCGAACTGCGCCTGGACACCTACACCGTCAGCCGCGCCGACAGTGAAACCCTGGGCGTGGCGATCGGCGACTTCGTCGCCTTCGACCCCTTGCCGGAGTTCACCGAGAGCGGCCACATCAGCGCCCGCCACCTCGACGACAAGGCCGGGGTGGCCGCACTGCTGGCGGCGCTGAAGGCAATTCGCGAGAGTGGCCAGGAACCGCCGATCGACTGCCACCCGCTGTTCACCATCACCGAGGAAATCGGCTCCGGCGCGGCCGGTGCGCTGCCCTGGGATGTCAGCGAGTTCGTCGGTATCGACATCGCCCCGGTGGCCGAGGGGCAGAACTCCAGCGAGCACGCGGTGAGCGTGGCCCTGCAGGACTCCGGCGGGCCTTACGACTACCACCTGTCACGGCACCTGCTGCGGCTGAGCGAACGCCACGAGATCGCCGTGCGCCGCGACCTGTTCCGCTACTACCACAGCGATGCGCAGTCGGCGATCACCGCCGGCCATGACATCCGTACCGCGCTGCTGGCCTTCGGTTGCGACGCCACCCACGGCTACGAGCGCACCCACATCGACAGTCTGGCGGCGCTGTCGCGTCTGCTCACCGCCTACCTGCTGAGCCCGCCGGTGTTCGACAGCGACGCCGAACCCAGCGAAGGCGCCCTGGAACGTTTCAGCAAGCAGCTGGAACATCCGGTGCACATGGAAAGCACCACCCATGTGCCGCCGGTGGATGATCTGATCGACACCAGCGACGCCCCTGGCAAAGACAAGAACTGAGCTGCACTCGCCGCAGCGCGGGACTACAATCCCGCGCTGCGATTTGCGAGTACCCGCCATGCTGATTCCCTTTGAGCTGATCGAAGCCGACACCCTGAACAACCTGCTGGAAGACTTCGTCACCCGCGAAGGCACCGACAACGGCGACGACACCCCGCTGGACGTCCGCGTCGAACGCGCGCGGCATGCCCTCAGGCGCGGCGAGGCGGTGATCGTCTTCGACCCGGAAAGCCAACTGTGCCAGCTGGTGCTGAAAAGCGAAGTGCCGAAGGAGTGGCTGGCGGACTGAGCAAGAGCTCTTTGCAGGAGCAACTGTGTTCTTCCGGGTTAACCCCTGCCTGTGCTTCCCCCTCACCCCAGCCCTCCCCAGGAACGGGGTGGGGTGAGGGGTTCTTGTAGGAGCGAGCTTGCTCGCGAACCTTACGCTCACTGATCGCACCGGTTCGGCCGGTTGCCCCGTTCGCGAGCACGCTCGCTCCTACAGGCTTCGATCCCGTTCGGATCAGGGCGCGAGCTTCGGCCCGAACAGCACCACGCTGGCGCCGATCACGCACAGCGCCACGCCGAGCCAGTCGCTCCACAGCGGGCGGCTCTTCTCCACGAAAGCCAGCCAGAACAGCGAAGCGGCGACGTAGATGCCGCCGTACGCGGCATAGGCACGCCCGGCATAGCTGGCCTCGACGCGGGTGAGCAACAGGGCGAACACCGTCAGGCTGAGCAGGCCGGGAATGATCCACAGGGCGCTCTTGTCCAGGCGCAGCCAGAGGTAAAAGGCGTAACAGCCGGCAATCTCGCAGAACGCGGCGAGGACAAACCAGAGGTAGTTGATCATGGGCTCTATCCGTGACGGGAGGCGTTCGAGTCAGCCGCGCAGGCCGCCCTCGCGCTCCCAGGCGCAGCGCACTTTCAGTTCGCCTTCGCGGGGGCTGTGGAAGCCGTTCTCGGATTCCCAGCGGAAGGTGTGGCTGCCGTTGACTTCGGTTTCCAGGTGGACCACCGCGCTGGCCCAGTAGAGACGGCGCAGCAGGGCTTCGAACTGTTCGACCCAGAGCTTCCATTCGTATTCGATGGTCTGGTAGCTGGCACCGAAATGGATCACCTGGGACTGGTACAGGCCGGCGCCCTCGGTTTCGCAGCGGCTGAACATCTCGCGGCCAAGAAAAGGCCACGCCTCCCCCATCGGCAGACTGTCGAGCACCTTGCGGTTGGCGGCGCGGCGCAGGCGGCGCTCCATCGAGTCGCCGGGCCAGTCGCGGATGCAACCATAGACGATGGATTCGGACTGCAAGCGGGTTCTTCCTTCAATGACACCGATGCCTTCTAACACAGGCCTGGCGATGCGCAAAGCGCGAATCCCCACAGCTGCGCAGTAGCCCGTGTCTAGTCCTGAAATAGGTTTACACCTCTGAGGGTTGGCACCAG